>NZ_JAMYUW010000025.1:0-88825 GCF_040323315.1 Mesorhizobium sp. M0047
AGAGAGAAGACGGACAAACCCCGTTTTACGGGGCATGCACATGCGGCATTTCGATTCACTCAAAACTTTCCCCGGACAGCCCTGCCCCTTGCGGGGGAGATGCCCGGCAGGGCAGAGGGGGGGGTGTGAAGGATCGCGGCGTAACAATCTTCAGTTCACCACCGACAAATGCCTAATTCGCCGAGCCCAGCGCCTTGTCCAGCGCCTCCTTGACATCGGCCGGCCATGTCGCCACTGCCGGCCAGGCGTTCGGCTCGCCATTGTCGCCGCGGCGGGCGAAGTAGAGCTTGTGCTTGGCCGGGTCGACCGCCATGAAACCGTCATTGCCGCCGCAGTCATGCGGCACACAGCCGCTGGCGTAGAAGGCGCCCGACGCTGTCTTTTCCGTGCCGCCGCCGACCAGCAGGCTGGTCGCCATGTCTGGCATGTCCTTGCCCAGCAGCTTTTCAGCTTCCTTGTAGACAGCCTCGTTGTGGAAGGCGTCGATGATGTTCTGGTACTTTTCCGGATCGATGTCCTTCCAGTCCGTGCCGGGTTCCGGCATGTAGGTCAGATTGCCCGAAATCGTCAGCCCGTCGGTCGGCGACCATTGCAAAGCCGGCTTCTGGTCGCCTGGCAACAGATAGGGCACGAAATAGATGGCGTTGTCGGACACCGCCGATGGCGGCGCGCCGCAATCGTCCTGCTCGACTGTGGTGCTCTGGATGGTGCCGCCTTCCGGCTTCCAGACGATCACTGTCGCCGGCCCGCATTGATTGCCGCCATCGCCGACATCGAACAGCGCCACCTTGACGCCGCCGACCTCGACTATTCTGTCGAAGAAGACATCATAGTTGGTGGCCAACTGCTTGCCGTCGAAGGCAAGCACCTTCTCCCCGTCCTGTTCCGGTTGGGTGATGGTCAGCTGGCCGCCCTCGAATGGCACAGGCGCTTGGCTGTCGTCATCGGAAGCGTCGGCGGCGTCCGTTCCCTGGTCGGTGGCAGGCTTTTCGGCCGCCGGCGCCGGCGCGGCGGGCGTCTGTGTCTGGGCGTGGCCCACGGCAGTCAGCAGAAGAAACGCCAACCCGCAAGTGCCGGCAAGAAGCGAACGAGTCATGACTGTCCCTTCACTCAGTCGCAACGAACCCGGCTTGAAAGCCGCCGGGGCCTATCTCTCCCGGAGCGTGCCGCTCAGGCCCACGGGCGCTGTTCGGCGTTCTTCTTCTCGAACGAAGCGATGGCGCCGGCCTTTTCCATGGTCAGGCCGATGTCGTCGAGCCCGTTGAGCAGGCAGTGCCGCTTGAAGTCATCGAGGTCGAACGTGACCACGCCGCCATCCGGTCCGCGGATTTCCTTGGCCTCGAGATCGACCGACACCGTGGCGTTGGAACCGCGTGACGCGTCGTCCATCAGCTTCTCGAGATCGTCGGGGCTGACGGTGATCGGCAGAATGCCGTTCTTGAAGCAGTTGTTGTAGAAAATGTCGGCGAACGAGGTCGAGATGACGCAGCGAATGCCGAAATCGAGCAGCGCCCACGGTGCATGCTCTCTGCTCGAGCCGCAGCCGAAATTGTCGCCGGCGACCAGAATCTGCGCCTTGCGGTAGGCCGGCTTGTTGAGCACGAAATCCGGATTTTCCGAACCGTCGTCCTTGTAGCGCATTTCGGCGAAAAGGCCGGTGCCGAGCCCGGTGCGCTTGATCGTCTTCAGATAATCCTTGGGGATGATCATGTCGGTGTCGACATTGACGATCGGCATCGGAGCCGCGACGCCGGTGAGCTTGGTGAATTTTTCCATGGCTTTTGCCCGTGTTTTCGTTGCGGGGGAATTTGCTGACGCCGGTTTACACAATGCCGGCGGCAAATAAAAGGCAACTGTTTGTGCGCGGCGTATGGCGGCGAACCCGCCCCGTCTTGACCGGGGGCCTCCAGCATGTAGCTGGCGCTCTTCCCCTGAGCTACGGGCTGCCGGGACGGCTTTACCATGCCGCATGCCAAACTGAAACACTTCAAAAAGTGGCTTCGAAATGCTCGCCCGCTGGTGCACTCTGGCAGATTGAGAATTCGCACGTCCTCTATGCCAGCGAGCCGCAGCTCGACATCGCCGAATTCCGTCGCGTGCTGGTGGACTCCGGTCTTGGCGAAACGCGTCCTGTCGATGACGACGCTCGCCTCCAGACGATGCTTTCAGGCGCAAACCTGGTCCTGACCGCGCGTCTCGACGTGGAGGGCAAGCCACTGATCGGCGTTATCAGGGCGCTCACCGACTTTTCCTGGGTCTGCTACATCTCCGAACTCGCCGTTTCCCAATCGGCGCAGGGGCTCGGCATCGGCAAGGGCCTGATGGACGAGGCGCGCCGGCAACTCGGACCGTCCGTCGCCATCAGCCTGATCTCCATGCCCGATGCCGTCGGCTTTTACGAGCGCATCGGCATGAAGCGCATGGCCGACGCCTTCTGGTTCGCCCGCAAGGGCTGACTGCGGTCACTTGACTTGCAACACTAGCGGGACAGCACCCCCCTCTGGCCTGCCGGCCATCTCCCCCGCAAGGGGGGAGATAGCAACTTCGACGCTCCGCTCATTCTTGCCACGCTGGAGATTGGCGAAAGCGGTTGAGCGCGTAATCTCCCTCCTTGCGGGGGAGATGGCCGGCAGGCCAGAGGGGGGTGGGCGGGAACTCGACAGAACGGCTTTATTCTGCGACGCCCCCGTCTCAAATCACATTCAATTCCCGAAACGCCCGCCCCTCCGCAATCCGGCCATAGCCGAACGCCGAACAGTCCACCGTGCGATAACCCCCATGCATGATCAGCTCGGCCAGCGCCTTGCCGACCGCCGGCGCCTGCTGCAGGCCGTGGCCGGAGAACCCGTTGGCGAACAGGAAGTTGCCGACCTGAGGATGCGGGCCGATCACCGCGTTCTGGTCAAGCGTGTTGTAATCGTAGTGGCCGGCCCAGGCGCGCGTCGGCTTGATCGCCTCGAAAGCTGGAATGCGGGTCGCCAACACCGGCCAGATCACCTCTTCGAAAAGCGGCCAATCAACCTCGAAATCCCCAGGGGCGGCCGGGCCATCGCCCTCTTCCGGTTCGGCACCGCCGGTGAGATAGACCGAGCCTTCCGGGCGCACATAGATGCCGGAGGGATCGACCAGCAGCGGCATGTCGGCGTATTTTTCGCGCGCCTCGAAAACGAAGACGTTGCGTTTGCGCGGCTCGACCGGCAGCGCCAGGCCGGCCATGCCGGCCACCTTGCCGGCGTTCGGTCCAGCGGCATTGACGACGATGCCGGCTTCAAGCACCTCGCCATTGTCGAGCCTGACGCTGGTGACGCGGTTGCCGTCGCGCGCAATATTGGTGACATCAGCGGTGATGAAATCGACCTTCTTCTCGCGCAGCGCCTTGCGGAACAGCATCAGCATCGCATGCGCGTCGAACCAGCCCTCGCCTGTCCGGCCATAGGCACCGGCGGTGATGCCTTCGGCCGATAGCCACGGGAAGCGGCGCACGAGCGCGTCGGCGTCCTGGAGAACGATGTCGGCGCCCTCGGCCATCTGCGCGTCGTGATTGGCCTTGAGGATCGGCAGCCCGTCCTCGCCGGCAAGGATGAGATAGCCACCCTCGCGAAAGCCGATATCGGCATCCGCGCCGAACTCTTCCTTCAGCCGCCGGAACAGTTTCAGCGTGAACTGCGACAGCCGGATGTTTTCCGGGATCGAGAATTGCTGGCGGATCGAGGCCATGGATAGCGTCGTTGCCGCGTGGGCGAACTGCGGATCGCGCTCGATCAAGGCGATCGAGCCGGAAAACCCTTCCTCGCGCAGATAATAGGCGACCGAGGATCCGACGATGGCCCCGCCGATGATGACGATGTCGTAGCGCACTTTTTTCTCCGATCCTTTGCCCGCGTCCTCACGCGACCGGCAAAATGATCTCGAAGCGCGTGCCGCGTTCGGAGTCAACCAGTGCGATCATACCATCATGCGCTTTCAGGAGGGCCAGGACGATGCCGAGGCCCATGCCGGTGCCGCCCGAATCGCGGCGCGTGGTGAAGAACGGCTCGAAGATGCGCGTCCGGTTGCTCGGCGAAATGCCGGCACCATCGTCACTGACCTGAATGGCCGCCTTGCTCCCGGCGCTCGCCGCCGTGACCGAAACCTGCGTCGCGCCGTGCCTGGCCGAATTGTCGATGAGATTGGCAAGCACGATTGCCGCGTTCTCCGCCGATATGCGCAAGGCCAGATCGCCGCCCGCCTCGACGCGGACCGCCAGCCTGTTGTCCACCGGGAGCAGCGCCAGCGCCGCGCCGATCGAGGTGCTTTCGCCGCTCGGCGCCAGGTTTTCGGCGCGCGCCAGGTCAAGCAGGCGCCGCACCAGCAGATTGAGCCGCCCGGCATCGGTGACGATATTGTTGGAAAAGCGCCGACGCTCCGTATCGTCCATCGCGCTTCCTGAATCGCGCAGCAGCTCGGCCGCACCCTGGATCGCCGTCAGTGGCGATTTGAGTTCGTGCGAGACATGGGTGGCAAACGTCTGGATGGAATCCGAGCGCGCCTGCAGTTTTTCGGCCATGTCGAGGAAGGCAGCGGAAAGCTCGGCCATCTCGTATGTGCCGTGGTGGTCGAGCGGCCGGATTGCCTCGCGGTCGCCGGCGGCGATGCGCTTGGTGCGGTCGATCAGCGCATAGATCGGCCGGCTGACGGTGCGCAGGAAAACCAGGCCGATGAGCAGCGTGCCGCCGAGAATGGCGATCGCCGCCAACGTCACCTTGCCGCGCTCGCCATAGAGATGTTTCATGATGTTGTTGGGCGTCCGCGACACATAGACGACACCGGCGACTCGGCCATCGACGGCCACCGGCAAGGCGACGAAGACACGCACCTTGGTGCCGCGGCTGACCGAATAGAGCGGGGGCGCCGGCTGGTCGGGGATGCGCAGCCTGAGCGCACTGGCGTAGCGGCCGGCGAGTGCCTCGCGCACCTCTTCGACATCGCCAAGCGACTGGCCGACCTCGCCGCGCCCGGCAATGACGACGCCTGTGGGGTCGAGCAGCCGGAAGCCGGCCAGCGTGGTTTTCTGGGTGGCGTCGAGAATGCCGGACAGGCGGATGCCGATCGCGGCGAAGGCTGGGTCGGCGGTCGCAGTCACCGCCGCCGGCCGCGTGGGAAGCACGTAGTCCGAGGCAAGATCGAGTTGCGGCTCGATCGGCCTGTACAGGTCCGGATTGGCACTTCGGCTCGCATTCCCACCCGCCTGTTGCATCGATGCGCCGAGTTTGTCCGGAGCAATGCCGGCGTCACGCACGTCCTGCGCATAGATGGCGGCGATGGCGGCACCTTGCGCGATCAGCTCCGCCTCGGTCTGGCGGATCAGCTGATTCTCGTAGAGCCGGAAGAAGAACAGGCCGACCAGCGGCAAGGCCATCACCAATATCAGGATGGCGACGACGACCGTGGCGAGGCGAGGCCGCCATTTGCGGCCGATCCACTTGCTGGAAGTCAGCCGCATCGGCCGAGCCGGAAGCCGACGCCATGCACGGTCTCTATGACCTCAGGGCAACCCAGTGCCGCCAACTTGGCGCGGATGTTGCGGATATGGCTGTCGACGGTGCAGTCGGCGACATGGATCTTGCCTGCGTAGGCGCTGGCCATCACCGCGTCGCGGTCGAGCACATGCGTCGGCCGCGCCAGGAACCCCTTCAGGATCGAGAACTCTATTCCTGTCAGGGCAAGCGGCTTGCCGTCGAAGCTGGCGGCATGGCTGGCCGGCGCCAAAGCAAGCTTGCCATGCACGAACTGCCGGTCGTCGACCGGTTCGGGCGGCGCCGGGCGGGCGCGCCGCAGGATGACGTTGACGCGGGCCACCAGTTCGCGCGGGCTGAACGGTTTTGTCACATAATCGTCGCCGCCCATTTCGAGCCCCAGCACCCGATCGATTTCTTCATCCCTCGCGGACAGAAACAGCACCGGCACATCGGATGTGTGCCGCAGCCGCCGGCAGACTTCCAGCCCGTCCATCTCCGGCATGCCGATGTCGAGCACGACGAGATCGGGTGCCCGCCGCCCGATCGCTTGCAGGGCGGCCGCGCCGTCGGCCACTCCTTGCGTTTTCATGCCGGCCTTCTCCAGCGCGAAGCAGATCACCTCGCGGATATGCGGATCGTCGTCGGCGACGAGGATGTGATGCGGCATCGATCAGCGGCCCGGCAAATGGGATTCGATATGGTCAGGAACCACGGGCGGACCCCTGGTGTCGAGAGTGCGCAGCAGCCGCCAGTCGAGGGAACGCCCCTGGCCGGTCATTTCGAAGGAATGGCGACATTGTGATTGGCAATCAGCGCGGCGAAATTGATGAAACAGCCGGCATAAAGCGTCAGAGATAACGTCGGAAGATTGGCCGACAGCAGCCATTCGTTGGATCTTCCCAGCGCGATGCGGGCGGCAAGCAGGAAGGCGAACAGGAAAACCGTGATCCCGGCGGGTTGGCCATAAAAGAGAAATTCCGCAAGTCCTGGCAACAGCACGGCAACGCCGAAGCGGCCGCAACAGCTCGGCACGGCGGTGAACGGCAAAGTCATCACCTGGCTTCCCTGATGGCTTCGAGCCGGATTGGCGCCGGGCGCTTGCGGGCAAAGGGAATGAAGGTTGCGACGAGACACGCGCGCGGCGGATCGGCCAGCCACCAGCCTTCACTGCGCAGCCGATAGGGGAGGGACCAACGGAGTTTTTCTCGCTTTTGCATGCCGGCTGTCTCGCACGCCGGCGAGGAAACGGTGCGGCGGATGCGAGGAGGTTTCCCGCAGGCTTGTGCAGTTTTCGTGCAGGGCTGGGGCAACCACTTCGAACTGGAATTTGCCCACCCTTCCAGAGGTTGGCGCCGCCCCTCATCTGCCTGCCGGCATCTTCTCCCCGTAAACGACGGCCTCCGGGAACTTCTCAGCTTTCTGAAGTTCGAGCGTCTGCCGCAACAGCATGTCGTCGGCCTTCGCGCGAGACAGGACAGCCAAGCGAGGCGATGTCAGGCGGTCACCAGGGACAACAGAATGGCCGATAACCGGCACACAACCTTGCCATCACATACTCCTCCTGAAGAACACACCTAGTGCGGTGCCGCGCCGCGCCGCTCGAGCGCGGTCTTGCGGATGATTTCCGCGATCTCCGGGCTGCTGCTGCACAGCATCTGGAAATCCGCCGAGTGCAGCGACAGGAGCGAGACCACCGTTGCGGCGCTGACGGTCGCCGAGCGCGGTTCGCCGCTGATCAGCGCCATCTCGCCGAAGAAGGCGCCAGGGCCAAGCTCCACCGGGTTCGGCGTCGCGACGCTGACGCGCCCCTCCACGACGAAGAACATCTGATCACCGGTTTCGCCATTGCGGCAGATCACGGCGCCCGCCGGCATGACGCGAGGTCTTAACGCGCGCACGATCTCGACTAGCGCGGCCGGGCCGAGCTTCTGAAACAACGGCACGGCGGCGACCAATTGCCAATTGCGAACGAAATCCTCGCGACGCACTTCTTGATAAAAGCCGGTGGCAAGAATGCCAGCCCAGAGTGCGAAGATGCCGATGCCACTCATCATGACCATCCCGGCCAGGACGCGGCCGGCGAAGCTTTGCGGAATGGCGTCGCCATAGCCGGTGGTGGACAGCGTGACCACCGCCCACCACATTGCCTGGGGGATGCTGCCGAACTTTTCCGGTTGGGCGTCGCGCTCGATGACATAGGCCGCGAGCGCGACACCGAACAGAACGACGCCGAAGAGCGTCGTGACGCCGATCAGGTTGCGCGCTTCGTTGGTCAGGATCCTGCCCAGCAGCGGGAAGAAAGTCGAGTCGCGCAGAGGTTTCAGCAGCCAGACAGCACAGTAGAGGCTCCGGTCGGGCATGCCGACGAGTAGAAATGCGGCAAGCGGAACCAAAACCGCGAGCACATCAATTGCGATTGCCGGCGTCCTGTCCCGAACGTCTCCCGCCCGGCGCTTGAGCAGCGTCTCGGCCAGTTGCAGGAGATAGACGCCCCAGATGACCGCGAGGACCGCAGCCAGAGCCAGTCTGCTTCGTTCGGACATGCCCGGCGTCGTGAGCGTAGCCACCGCCACAAGCCCAATCGCAGCCAGCAGCGCGTTGAGCGGCGCGTAAATTCTTAAGAAAGGCAGTGCCGACATTCTATGCTCACGAGCGGTTACCAGCCTCCAAACTAGGATGTCTTCAAGGCAAGCGCAAAGGTGCCGCCGTCGCCGCGATGTGCATCACCAACGGTGAACTCAGATATCCCGGATTGCTTCGTGAGCGGACGTGAACAGACAAGCCACAACCGACGAGAATGACCCAATCCGGACATTGCAATGGGTCCGACGGAAAAACTGAAATATCGGGCCGTCGTTTTCACTCGAGCCCGATCCACACAAAGCCGTCCTGCTTTCGGCAAGGATATACGATCAGCTTTGCGCGGTTCTTCGAAATGTCACCCAAATATTCAAGTCCCGCCCTGGTACCGTCGTGCTCCAACTTGGCCCACTGCCTGATTTCGCCGGTAAGCAGGTCGAAACAACTCTGATGCCAGCGGCAGACCAGGCCGAGATCTGCTGTGATCGTGCTCCCCGTGTGTGGGAGCTGCAGCGCCTCGACCTGAGCGGAACTTCGGCGTTCGTAGAGCGGCAGATGAAGATGCGGGCAAGCATTGTTGAAGGCGCAATAGTTGTCGGATCCACGAACGACGACGATATCGTAATCTTCAAAATCGAGAATCCGACGTTCGTAGGGCTGAAGCTCGTCTTCGGAAAAAGCGCGAACCCACCTCCTGCCGCCCTGACGGATGGTTTCGCGAAGCCCCTTGGCATTCAGCTCGGCGTCAATTTCGGGTTTCAGCCTGACGATTTCGAACAGGCTTGTACGCTCGCCGGTACCGCGAAGGCGTACCCTGACGAAGTCGCCGATTTCCACCTTTTCGGCGATCTGGTCGCGGAGGGCCTCGGATATCAGCAAGCGCGTACCGGCATCTTTATTGGCGGACTCGACCCGGCTGGCCAGATTTACAACGTCGCCGATGGCCGTGAGACGTTCGTGTCCAGCAAAACCAAATGTGCCGATGACGGCTTCGCCGTAGTTGAGGCCGATACGAATATCGAAATCGATGCCATACATCGAGGCAAAGAACGGCTTCAGACGATCGACTGTGGCGAGGGTCTGAAGTGCGGCGTTCACGGCGCGGAGCGGAGCGTCTGGCTGGTCGTCGATACCGAATATTGCCATCAGCCCATCGCCAATCAGTTTGTCGATGAAACCGCCATTCTGCTCGATGATGTCGCCGACCTGGGCGAAGTAGCGATTGAGCAGATACATCACGTCATAGGGGGAAAGCCGCTCCGACAGCGCTGTGAAATCTACAATGTCGCTGAAGAAGACCGCAACACGCCTTGCTTCGCCGCAACGCGTCGCGGCAGAAGCACCAAGCTGGCTGGTGATCATCATGTCGGTTTCGTCTAGCACGAGGCGTCGGACGCGAAGCTCGCCTTCCGGCCGGAGTTGACAGGCCAGCCGAACCTCATCGGCCAATCTCAACCGGTTCGCCATCTGGGTTTCGTCGGGATTGCGGTCAGGGCAAGCCTCAATGCCGTCGAGAACCCAAACGCGACATGTCGAGCATTTCGCCCTGCCGCCGCATGCGTGGGCAAATGGCACGCCCGATCTGAGAGCAGCCTCAAGCAAGGTCTCACCTGCGGCCACGTCAAAATCCACTCTGTCGGGTAAAGCGGTTGCTTTGGTCATATCACCGAACACCGGTCCGTCGCGTTAACTGGCTGTCAGTGTAGCACCAATCGGCTCGGGCGGTGGAATCGTGCAAAATTCGGGCACCGACGAAGCCGAAATGGTTTCGTTGCGAGGACCGGACCGTAAGCCGTTGCAGCGGCAGCGACCGCTTGCCGAGCGGACAACGAGGGTTCATCACGGCGGACCGTGTGGCGGGGAACGGCCCGATCCTGGCCGGGCGGTGCCTGAAGCCTTCGGATGAAGGGCAAAGTCGATGAGTTCGCGGATAACTAGGCGATCTGCGGTTTTCTGCTAATACAAATTGAAAATTGCGCCGTCATGTTTCACAACAGGTCGGTACAGCCAGGGGGTTCCGAAGCCTGCGGGTTTGTCACGGTCCTCAAGGCGAGAATTCGAAAAGACGTTCAATAATGACCCAGCACGCAGAAAATGCTCGAATTCTCATGTACAGCCACGACACGTTCGGGCTTGGCCACTTGCAGCGCTGCCGGACGATCGCGCATTCGCTGGTCGAGGATTTCCGGGGACTTCAGGTGCTTATCATTTCGGGTGCGCCTATAGCGGGCGCCTTCGACTACCGCGCCCGTGTCGACTTCGTGAAGATCCCCAGCGTCATCAAATTGCGCAACGGCGAGTACACCTCGCTGGAAAAGGATATCGATCTGCATGAGACGCTAAGGATGCGCCAGTCGATCATCCGCCACACAGCCGAGACCTTCCGGCCGGATATCTTCATCGTCGACAAGGAACCGCTCGGCCTGCGCGGTGAGATTGAGGACACGCTGTCCTACCTCAAGACGCGGGGAACCACGCTGGTGCTTGGCCTGCGCGAGGTGATGGATGCGCCGCATCTGCTCGAAGCAGAGTGGGCACGCAGGGATGTGATGCGCAAGATAGGCCTGTTCTACGACAAGATCTGGGCCTATGGTCCGCCGGATTTCTACGATCCGTTGACCGGCTTGGATGTGCCGCCGGTTGTCAGGGCAAAGATGAGATTCGTCGGTTTCCTGCAACGGAGCCTACAGCGGAACGAGTTGCCCGGCCACCGGCCCGAGGGCGATTATATCCTCGTTACCACCGGTGGCGGAGGCGACGGCGCCGAACTGATCCACGACGTCATCGATGCCTATCAGCAGGATCCGCAATTGCAACACAGGGCGTTGATCGTCCTTGGACCTTACATGCCGGCGCGCAAGCGCAACAAGCTGATCAAGAAGGGGTCCAAGATCCCCTACATCAAGATCATCGAGTTCGACAACCGCATGGAAGACCTGATTGCCGGCGCCAAGGCGGTTGTGGCGATGGGCGGTTACAACACCTATTGCGAGATACTATCTTTCGACAAGCCGGCGCTGATCGTGCCGCGCGTCGAGCCCCGCGAGGAACAACTGATCCGCGCTCGGCGCGCAGCCGAACTCGGCCTCATCGAGATGTTTTTGCCGGAAGAAGCCAAGGACTCCCAGCGGTTTGCCGATGCACTGGTGGCACTGCCGGACTGGCCCCGCCCATCACAGAGCAATCCGCATCTGACGCTGGAAGGGCTGCCTCATATTTCCGAAATCGTCGCGGAACTGCTCGACCGGCGGCCCGGCCATCGCCTGTCGGTCATTGAAGGAATGAACTGACTTGCGACATCGCAAGATTGTCGTGGTTCTGAAGGGCTATCCGCGCGTATCGGAAACCTTTATCGCGCAGGAACTGCTCGGTCTGGAGCGCGCGGGGTTCGAGCTGATACTCGTCGCGCTCAGGCGGCCGACCGACGCAAAACGCCACCCCGTGCATGGCGAGATCAAAGCGGCCGTCCATTATCTGCCGGAATATCTGCATGAAGAGCCGCTTCGCGTGCTTCGCTCGCTGTTTGCTTGTTTGCTGCGGCCGGGCTTCTGGCGCGCGCTCGGATCGCTGGCTGCCGATATCCCCCGCGACTTCACCCGCAATCGCGTGCGCCGTTTCGGGCAAGCGCTCGTGCTGGCGGCCGAATGGCCGAAAGACGCGGGATGGTTGCATGCACATTTCGTGCACACGCCGGCATCGGTGACGCGCTATGCCAGCCAGCTTCTTAGCCTGCCCTGGAGCTGCTCAGCCCATGCCAAGGACATCTGGACTTCGGCGGATTGGGATTTGGCTGGCAAGCTTTCCTCGGCGCGCTGGACGGTCACTTGCACGAAGACCGGCTTCGACCGTCTGACGGAACTTGCTAACGGCAACTCGTCTGTGCATCTGAGCTACCATGGGCTCGACCTCGATCGTTTCGGCAGTTTTGGCGAGGCGCGAAAGCATCATGACGGCTCGGCGCTGGACGAACCGGTTATCCTTCTGAGTATCGGGCGCGCCGTTGAAAAGAAAGGCTACGATACCTTGTTGGAGGCTCTTGCCCTCTTGCCTGGCGATTTGGCGTGGCGTTTCGAGCATATCGGCGACGGCGAGGAACTGGAACGGCTCAAGGTACTGGCGCAAAAGCTGGGACTGAGTGGTCGCGTCGCTTGGAAAGGCGCGCTCGCGCAGGAGGAGGTGCTTGAGCACTACCGCTGCGCCGACATCTTCGCCCTGGCCTGCAGGATCACCGCTAATGGCGACCGGGACGGTCTGCCGAATGTCCTGATGGAGGCGGCTAGCCAGCGGCTTGCCTGCGTGTCGACCAATATTTCCGGCGTGCCCGAGATTTTATCGCCGGATGAAACCGGGCTGCTGGTTCCGACGGAAAATCCAATTGCCCTGGCACAGGCGCTGGAGCGCCTGATCCGCGATCCCGTGCTGCGCACCCGCCTCGGCGACGCAGCAGAGCGGCGCGTGCGCGGCAATTTCGATCATCTGGCAAGCATTGGACAGCTCAAGGAACTGTTCGAGCGCGAGTGGCGGGCCGCCGATTGACCCGGCTGCGCGCCTTCCTTTATGTCCAGCACCTGCTCGGTATCGGTCATCTCGCGCGCTCTAGTCGTGTCGCGGCGGCTCTGGTCGATGACGGGTTTGACGTAACCGTTGTGACCGGCGGAGCGCCGGTCGCGGGGTTTCCGGGACTCGGCGTAAAATCTGTAACCTTGCCACCTGTCACCTCCGGTGATGAAGGATTTTCCGGACTTGTCGATTTGCAGGGCAAACCCATCGACGATGATTTCAGGAAACGGCGTTCAGAGATGCTGCTGCAGGCATTCCGGGATTGCAGGCCGGATATCGTCATTATCGAGGCGTTTCCATTTGGACGCCGGCAGATGCGTTTCGAACTCTTGCCGCTGCTCGAGGCCATCGACGCGACGTCGCCCAGACCGCTGCTGGCGACGTCCGTGCGTGATATCCTTCAGGAGCGCGTCAAGCTCGGCCGAAACGAGGAAACGGTCGATCTCATCAACCGGCATTTCGACCTTGTCATGGTCCATGGCGACCCGGCTTTCGCAACCATCGACAAGACATTTCCACTGGCTGGGGCGATCAGGGCCGAAGTCACCTATACAGGGCTCGTTGCCGCGCCGCCATCGCCCGTGGGCTCCGACCGCTTCGACGTTCTGGTGTCGGTTGGCGGCGGGGCTGCCGGAAAGAGCCTTGTCGGCTCCACCGTCGCAGCGGCTCGGAACGCCAACAACGGTTGGAAATGGTGTTTGATCACCGGCCCAAACCTGCCGAAACACGAGTTTGACGCGATCGCAGGCGATGCCACGCCGGGCCTGTCCATCTTCCGGTTCCGCGAGGATTTCGCCAGCCTGCTGACCGGCGCTCGCCTGTCAGTGTCGCAGGCGGGTTACAACACGGTCTGCGATGTCCTGCGCGCGGGTTGTCGCTCCCTGCTCGTTCCATTTGCAGCTGGCGGGGAAACCGAACAAAACGTTCGCGCCCTGATGCTCGAAGAACTCGGTCTTGCAACGGTGCTGATGGAAAAGGACCTAACGCCTGAAGGTTTGACGCAAGCGATCGAACAGGCGCTTGTGGCACCGACGCCATCCGCGCATCGTCTCGATTTAGAAGGCGCGCGTCACTCGGCGCAAATCCTGCGCGAGCGGTATCGAACATGGTCCCTAAAAATGCGGCCCGGTTTCGGAAAAGCTGATGATCAAACGGACTTTGGATCCTAGTCTTGGTCTAGACCGCTCCAATCAGCATGAAGCGCGTATAATTTTTTGTCGGCAATTCGCCGGAGAACCGCACCTCGCGTAGTGCCGCCATTGCTTCGAAGGCTGCCAGCGAAGCCACGCAGTTAATGTGCGTCGGCTCGCTAAAATAGTCGTTCGATTGCAGCAGTACATTCGTGCCCCGCGGAAGCAGAGCAAGCCAGGCGCGCAGATCGGCTATGTGTTCGCAGCTCGTATTGACCGTCAGGTCCGGCCGCCCGGCCGCATAGTCGAGCGCGTACATATCTGCCGTCAGCGCCCGGAACCGGTCGCCGGCGTCCCGGTTGAGAGTCCCGGCGACCGGCGCGACTTCGGGATCGATGTCGATGCTGTCGACCGACGCGATGTCGAAGCGAGCGTCGTTGAAAAGCATTGCGGGCAATACGCCGTACCATCCACCCAGAACCCATATGCGCCCGAACTGGCCGCCGCAGCTTTCGAACAGCCTATCGAGCGCCCACATCTTGCAGGCGACCTGCTTGTGGTTGAAGGCGTTGGCGATATCGGCCTTCGGATGCTTGCTGATGACGCGCGCCAGTCCGGCAACGAGAGGGTCGTTGACATAGGCAGCAATTCCCCGCGTGAGATCCAGGGCATGTTCGTGCCAGTCCATGCCGGCATTGCGTGGTTGCGTGACATCCATCATATTCGTCTTGTATGTTGGGATTTCGGGCGACACAACGCAATCTTGCCTCCCGCAAGGCTGTTCGTTCCGCGGACGTGATCATGCTGCAAGCCGCTTCGCCATTGCCCGATGCCGGAGAGAGCTGGCTGCGTCTGTCCGGACCATCGGCGTCCATCCGCCAGTACCAGCCGCGCAGCTGCAGCCTCGTGCTCGCCTATTCGCCAAAACCCCACGGAAGCCGCGAACCGTCTGAGCGCAGGACAATCTCCCTGCACTGCAGCTTTGAGATTGTCGTTGACGACGAAGAAATTGCCGATATCTCATTCGCCAGCAGGTGCGTCTCCATCCCGCATCCTTCCAACTGAAGGATCCACAGTCTCATATGGAACCCAGCCTAGCCCGCTATATCTGGACGCACACCAAGAAGCAGCAGCTCTGGATATTGATGATCGTCCTGCTTTCGATGATCCCGTATTTCATGTCCTTCGACCTGCCGAAGCTGATCGTCAACGGCCCGATCCAAGGTAAGGGCTTCGAGCAACCGGGCGCGACCCAGCCATTCATGAGGCTACACTATAACGTGCCGTTCATTGGAGAGGTCCAGTTCTTCTCCGGTTTTCAGCTCGACCGCAAGGAGACGCTGTTTGCCCTGAGCCTTGTGTTCCTCTTGCTGGTCGTCATCAACGGCCTGTTCAAACTGTACATCAACACCTACAAGGGCCGCCTCGGCGAACGTATGCTGCGGCGTATCCGCTTCGATCTGGTCGATCGTGTGCTGCGGTTTCCGCCGGTCTACTTCAAGCGGGTGAAATCCGCCGAAGTGGCGACCATGGTGAAGGACGAGGTGGAGCCGCTGGGCGGCTTCATCGGCGATGCCTTCCTGCAGCCGGTACTGCTCGGCGGCCAGGCGCTGACGTCCATGCTGTTCATCATGATCCAGAACGTCTGGCTCGGAATGATAGCGGTCGTGATCGTGGTGATCCAGATCGTGCTCATCCCGCGAATGCGGCGGCGGCTGATCGTGCTCGGGCGCCAACGGCAGTTGACGGCGCGCGCGCTTTCGGGCCGGGTTGGCGAAATCGTCGACGGCATCGGCGCGGTTCACGTCCACGACACATCAAACTACGAGCGCGCCGACATAGCTGCCCGGCTCGGGCTCATCTTCAAAATCCGCTTCGATCTTTACCAATGGAAATTCATGGTGAAGTTCCTCAACAATTTTCTCGCGCAGCTCACGCCCTTTCTGTTCTACATGATCGGCGGGTATCTGGTCATCCAGGGGCGACTGGACGTCGGCCAGCTCGTGGCCGTGATCGGCGCCTACAAGGACCTGCCCGGACCGATGAAGGAACTGATCGACTGGGATCAGGATCGGCAGGATGTCCAGGTCAAATATCAACAGGTGGTTGAACAGTTCACCGTCGAGAGTCTCATCGCGCCGAAAATCGGGGCATTGACGATCGACGATCCCGAACCGATGACCAACCCCCTGTCGGCGATCGGTCTGTCCATAGCAGACGATGGCGGTGCGATGCTCCTCAACCGTGTCTCCCTCCAGGTCAAGCCGGGTGAGACGGTGGCGCTGGTCAGTACCGCAACAGGTGGAGCGGAGGCGCTTGCAGAAGCTTTCGCGCGGCTGAACTGGCCGGACAGCGGAAGAGTCGCTTCGGGCGCAGACGACCTGCTTGAACTCCCCGAAGCAGTGACCGGCCGGCGCATGTCCTATGCCTCGTCGGATGTTTTCCTGTTCCAGGCAAGCCTTCGCGACAACCTGCTCTACGGGTTGAAGCATGCGCCGCTGACATCGGCGTCTTATGACGGTGTCGCGGCGGACCAGCATCGCTGGAACATCCACGAGGCGCGCCGGTCGGGCAATCCGGATTTTGATATCCACAGCGACTGGATCAACTATGCTTCCGCTGGCGCTACCGGCCCGCACGACCTCTTTGAAGCCGTGCGCCGGGTGCTCGACGCGGTTGTTCTGTCGCGCGATATTCTGGATCTTGGTTTGCGCTCTTCGGCCGACCTCGCGCGTCACACGGAGCTTGCCAGGCGGATCGTCGAACTGCGTGCGGCGCTGCGAACCCGGCTGGACCAGGAAGGGCTGAGCGGACTGGTGGTTCCTTTCGAACCGGGCGCCTACAACAAGGAAGCAACGATCGGCCAAAACCTGCTCTTCGGCGCTGCCGCCGGCCCCGAACTGGCCGACAGGGCTCTTGCCGCCAATCCCTATTTTGCTTCTGTGCTGAGACAAGCCGGCCTCGACCGAACGCTCTACGAAATGGGCATGGAAATCGCCCAACAGGCGATTGAGCTATTTGCCGACCTGCCACCCGATCACCAGTTCTTCCAGCAGCTCGCCTTCATGAGCGCCGACGAGATACCCGCCTACGAAACCTTGCTGCAACGGCTCAAGAATCGTCCCTACGAGGCGGTTTCGGAGAACGACCGTGCCATGATCGTCACCTTGAGTTTTGCCTACATCGAGCCTCGGCACCGCTTCGGCCTGCTGAGCGATGAGCTGATGAGCAAGATCGTCGCTGCCCGCAACCGGTTCTATGAAAACCTGCCGCCCGAACTGCAAACTGCGGTCGAACGGTATGACCCTGCCAGATACATTGCCGCGGCCACCGTCATGGATAATGTCCTATTCGGGCGTGTGGGCAACAATCATCCCGACGCGCCGGACCGCATACGCTCCATCCTCTATGACATTCTTGACGAGCTGGGGCTTTATGCCGAACTTCTGGATGTTGGCCTGGACTTCAACGTCGGCTCCGGCGGCAGGCGGCTGACCGGTGGACAGCGACAGAAGCTCGATGTTGCCCGAGCCTTGCTCAAGCGTCCCGATTTTCTCATTCTCAACCGGCCACTATCGGCGCTCGACCAACGCATGCAGGATAGGGTGCTGCGAAACGTGCTCGAGGAAGCCAGACGCGACGGCCATTCGCCGGCAATTGTGTGGGTCGTTACGAATCCGTCAATGGCGATGATGTTCGATCGCGTTATCGTCTTCGACTCGGGTCAATTGGTGGAAGACGGAACACACGAGACACTTTTGGCAGAGAACGGTATCTTCAAGGAACTGGTGTCGTAGAGCGATGTCCCGAAGACGGAATTAATTCCATCTGGGCGCCCGTTGCTCTAGTCTGGCAAGCGCGAATTTTGAGGTTTGCGACAATGCTGCTCAAGGATGAAGTTGGAATGCTGCAACGCGTTCCCTTGTTTTCTGGCATCGAGTTGACAAAGCTCAAATTGCTTGCGTTCACATCCGATCGCGTGAGCTACAGCGCCGGCCAGATCCTTTTCCGGCAGGGCGACGAGGGAGATGCCGCCTATGTCATCCTTTCGGGCAGGGCAGATATTCTGGTCGATTCCGACAGCGGACCGATAAAAGTTGCCGAAATGGTGCCAAATTCGATTGTTGGCGAGATCGCCATACTGTGCAACAGCTCCCGCACTGCCACCGTCAGAGCGGCAAGTCAGCTGGAAGCCTTAAGAATCAGCAAGGAACATTTCCTGAGGCTTATGAAGGAGTCGCCGGAAATGACCATTGAGATATTGCGGGTTCTTGCCGATCGCCTGAGCCACACCACTGCGGATCTGATCGACGCACGAAGCGCCAAATAGCGAATGACGTGCGGTCGATCCTCCCCGTCGTGATAGCACTGGCCTCTTGAGGTCACTGGAGGAAACCAGTCTCGCCTCTTGTTTGGACGCAAATTCGGACGGAAAACTGGTTCACACTGTTCCTGGAATTGCTCTAGCAGCAGTTGTTTGGCTACGATGAGCGACGGGAACCGCGAAGGGACTACCATGGACGACGACGTTTTCCTGGTCAGGTTTTGGGGTGTGCGCGGCAGCATTCCGGTATCGGGGCCAGAATTCTCTCGCTATGGCGGCAACACAAGCTGCATTGAGTTGCGATGTGGTAAGCATACGCTTCTGTTCGACGCGGGCTCTGGCCTGCGGCCTGCCGGCGGGGCGCTTCGGAAGTCGGGAGTGGCCGATTTCGACCTGCTTTTCACCCATTGCCACTACGATCACATCATCGGGCTGCCCTTCTTCGCGCCGATCTACGACCGGGGCGTCAAGGTTACGATTTGGTCCGGGCATCTTGCAGGACGCATGACGACCCGGCAGATGGTCGATGAGTTCATGCGGCCGCCGTGGTTTCCGGTGAAACTGGATGTCTGCAAGGCAAGCCTCGACTGCCGCGATTTCATGCCCGGAGACGTGCTTCGGCCGCGCGAAGGGGTGGTGGTCCGAACCGGCAGTCTTGTTCACCCAGGCGGCTGTATCGGCTATCGGGTCGAATGGGGCGGCCGCGTCGTGGCAGTGATCACAGACACTGAGCACGAGCCGGACAAACTCGATCGCACGGTGCTCGGCCTCATCGAAGATGCCGACCTCGTCATCTACGACTGCACCTACACCGAGGAGGAAATGGAACGACGCCGCGGTAACGGGCACTCGACATGGCAACAGGGCGTCAAACTCTGTGAGGCGGCCGGTGCGCGAGGGCTTGCGCTGTTTCACCACGATGCGACACGCACCGACGAGGAACTGGATGAGATCGAGAAACTGGCCAAAGACAGGTTTGCCGGCGCTTTTGCCGCGCGGGATGGCCAGACGCTCGAATTTCCAGTCTCATTGCACAAAAAGCGCTGAGCTATTTTCCTTTGCCGGCGCTGCGCCCGATCAATGTCCTGATTGGAAGCCATGCGCAGGGGTCAGTCTGTGCAGTGACTGTGAACAGCCGTTCGAGGAAAAGCCAGGCCGATTCATCATGTACGAGATGGTGGGTGAGCAGGCCGACCGGTTCGTCGTCGAATGCATGCTGCAAGTGCGCGATGATAGCCTGGACCAATAAGCCATGATCGCGGCAGCCGCGCGTGCCATGCCAATCCATGATGTCGACATTGCTGTTGATGACCGCCAGTGAGGCCGGTTTCGGCGGCCCATAGACCGACAATGCCGCAAATCCTATCGATCCTAGGTCGGATACCAGGCCGGCGTCGATCCTGTTCCAGGGGGGCACCAGCATCGGAATGGTGCGCGCGCCGTGCAGGCCGGTTACGTGCGACAGCCCGCCAGCCAGTTCATCGAGCACCGCCTCGCGTGGCCGATGGGCGCCGAGTTCCTGCTTTTTCTGACCCTCGGGCGCATGATTTCGATGCAGCCAGCCATGGATGGCGACCGTGGTTTGCGGCGCCTCGTCAAGCCGGGCGACAAGCTTCTCGTCGGTGAGGGCCGGAATGACGGCCAGAGTGACCGGAACCGCGAACTCGCCGGTGAGGTCGAGCAGCCGATCAAGCGAAGGTGTCGGATCCACGGCATCATCGTCGCGCAGCCAGAACTCTGCCTTACGACCCGCCCGCTGCCGGCCCGCCAGTTCTTCCACCAAGGGCTGCCAGATCCGATCGGATGTCATGAAACGGAGACCTTCGGAAGAAGTTCGGCCAGACGCGCCGCTGCAACGCCGAGGGAACGTTCTTCGAGGATGAAACGTCTGGCTTCTGCGGCCATGATGGTTCTTTCGTCGTTACGGGCCAGAAGCCTTTCAATGGCAGAAGCGAACGCCGCCACATCGCTCGGCGGGGTGAGAAACCCGGTCTGGCCATCTCGCACGACTTCCGGCACGCCGGCGATGTCCTGAGCCACCACCGGAAGCCCGGCGGCCTGTGCTTCAAGATAGGCAACGCCATAGGCCTCGCCGAAACCCGGCCAGACGTAAATTCCTCCACCATAGAGGACATCCGGCACGGCGGCTGGCTCAATCGCGCCAAGCCATTCGATACGGTCGGCGGGCAAGCCGGCGAATTGCGCCTTGACCTCGTCACGGGCGGGCCCGTCGCCGACGACCGACATGGTCCAGGGCAGGTGGCCGATCACGCCGAGCGCTTGCGCCAGCATGCGATAGCTTTCGACTTTGTCGCCCGGGCGCATCATGGCAACGGTGACGAGGCGCGTCGGACAACCTCGTCCCGGCATTTCCCGGAATACCGATGTGTCGATAAAGGGCGACAGCATATCAAGAGCGACGTCGGGTATCGCATCAGCCAGTCCCTGACGATCCCTTTGCGTGAAGCAGATGTTCAGCGCCGCCTGTTCGACGGCTCCCACCACCAACGCTTGCGTATCGGCCCACAAACCGGCATTGCGCCGCCTCGAATAGGAAGCTTCCGCTGTCACATATGGGATAGCAAAGGTCGACGCCAGCTCGGGCCCGATCAGGTCGGGCGCTTTATAATAGGGATGATAGCAGAACCATAGATCGGGCTTGCCGTCACGATCCCAAAGCCTGGTCAGCCGCGCGGCTTCCCCTCGGGCCTCTATCTTGAGCGCATCGAAACTTTTCGGCTCCGGTTCGCGTAGATAGAAGCGTAATTCGGATGCCAGTTCGACGCTGTGCCCTCCATGCTCCAGCGCCTTGATCAGCATGCGTGCCATCTGGCGGTCGCCGGAGGCAACGGGATGATTGGGCGACTTCAGCGGCGCGTAGAAGGCAATTCGCATCGCGCGACCCTATCATCGGAAAGCATGCGCAAGTCAATTTCGAACCATGATCGACTTCACCTTCAAGCAGTGGAATGTGCTATCTGATGCTCATGGAAACAGCTGCCGCGTCCGACCCGTTTGTCGCTTCTCTGCCGGTCTTCGCAAAGTTCGAAAGCGTTGCCGATATCGACAACTATCGGCCTCTCCCCGATGGCTGGGCGCTGGCCACCGCCGACATTGTCGGCTCGACCAAGGCGATCGAGGCTGGACGCTACAAAACTGTCAATATGGCTGGCGCCAGCGTCATTTCGGCGCTGCTCAATGCGCTGGGTCGGCAAGATCTGCCCTTTGTCTTCGGCGGCGACGGCGCACTCGTCGCGTTTCCCGGCTCGGCGCTGGAGATCACCCGCAACGCGCTGGCGGCTGTCCAGAGATGGGTGGCGGACGAACTGGACCTGACCTTGCGAGCCGCAATCGTGCCGATAAAGGATATTCGAGCCCAAGGCCTCGACGTTCGCGTGGCGAGATTCCAGGCCTCCGAAGCGGTCTTCTACGCCATGTTCGCCGGCGGTGGCGGCAGTTGGGCGGAAGCCGAGATGAAAGCGGGGCGCTACCGCATCGATCCTGCGCCGGCCGGCGCGCGGCCGGACCTGACCGGCCTCTCCTGCCGCTGGAACCCGATCGAAACCCGGCATGGCGAAATCGTCTCGATCATAGCCATACCGGGGGCGTCGCGCGACTTGCGCGGTTTTCAGTATCTGGCATCCGACATCATCGCCCTTGCCCGCAGGCAGGAACGCGATGGCCACCCAGTGCCGGTGAACGGGCCGGACTACAGTTTGCTGCCCGCCGGCCTGGATATCGAGGCGCGGGCCACGGCGCCGGCGGGACGGCGGTGGTTGTCGAAGGTGTGGATAGTGTTCCTGATGACGCTTACGGCCGTCACCGATAGATATGGCTGGACGATCGGCAGTTTCGATCCGAGAATCTACAAACGCGACGTGGCCAGCAATTCGGATTTCCGGAAATTCGATGACGGCTTGAAGATGACCATCGACGTTGACGCTGATGTGTTGCAACGGATCGAGAACCGGCTGAAACAGGCGGAAGAGGCGGGCATCTGCAACTATGGCCTACACCGCCAGAAATCGGCCTTGATGACATGCCTCGTCGCCTCGCCTCTGCAGCGCGATCACGTTCATTTCATAGATGGTGCCGCCGGCGGCTATGCGATGGCTGCCGCAAGCTTGAAGGCAAAGTTGCCGGTCTGATGACGGCTTGCGGGAATCCTTTTTCCGCAATATGCCTCGGCCATGGTTCCTGGGACCATGGTAAGCCGCGCCATGGGAACGGCCAGCCTATCCGAATTAACGGGGAAGCAGATTTTTGGACGCTTCACGATCGGCATATGACCGTCTGCTGAACCGTATCTCGACGCACGCCGCGCAAGTCGGCGTGATCGGATTGGGCTATGTCGGGTTGCCGCTGGCAATTGCGGTCGCACGCGCCGGCTTCCCGGTTTTCGGCTTCGACATCGAAGCCCAGAAAGTCGAGAGCCTGAACAGCGGCCAATCCTACATCGAGGCGGTGACGTCGACAGCCCTTGCAGACCACGTGGCGAGTGGACGGTTCCGCGCCACCGCGGATTTTGCCGAACTGTCCGTCTGCGATATCATCATCATCTGCGTTCCGACACCGCTGACGAAAAACCGTGAGCCGGACCTCTCCTTTGTCAGGAACACGACTGGCACCATCGCAAAGCATCTGCGTCTCGGCCACCTCATCGTGCTGGAATCTACTACCTATCCCGGCACCACCGACGACGTGATCAAGCCCATGCTGGAAGAAACCGGCTTGCAGTCGAGGATAGACTTCTTCCTCGGCTTCTCGCCCGAACGCGAGGATCCCGGCAACCGCAGCTTTGAAGTCGCGACGATCCCGAAGGTCGTGGCAGGTGACGGCGTTGAAGCGGCGACGCTCGTGCAGGCTTTCTACCAAGGCGTGGTCAAAACCGTCGTTCCGGTTTCCACCACGGCGACCGCCGAGGCAGTCAAGCTGACGGAAAACATCTTCCGTTCGGTCAACATAGCCCTCGTCAACGAATTGAAGGTCGTGCTCGGCGCGATGGGCATCGACATCTGGGAGGTGATCGAGGCGGCCAAGAGCAAGCCCTTCGGCTACATGCCTTTCTATCCTGGCCCCGGATTGGGCGGGCACTGCGTTCCGATCGATCCCTTCTACCTGACGTGGAAGGCGCGCGAATACGAACTGCCGACCCGCTTCATCGAGCTGGCGGCAGAGATCAACACTGCTATGCCGCGTCATGTGGTCGATGAACTGGCGAAAGCGCTGGACCGGCGCTGCGGCAAGGCGCTCAGCCGCTCGCGCATTCTCATCATCGGGCTCGCCTATAAGAAGAATGTGCCCGACATACGCGAAAGCCCCTCATTGCGGCTCATTGAACTCATCGAGGAATGGGGCGGCAAGGCGGAATTCCACGATCCGCATGTTCCCGAGATCCCGACCACAAGGGAGCATATGGCGATCAAGGGGCGCCGCTCGGTCGAATTGACCGAGGCGGCCTTGAAGGATTTCGATGCTGTCGTCGTTGCAACCGACCATGACGCGATCGACTATCAGACAATCGCTGATCACGCCCTTCTGATCGTCGACACACGCAATGTTTTTGGCCGTCTCGGGCTCGTCCGAGAGACGGTGGTGAAGGCCTGACTGCGCCCCAGCCGGCGAATTTTCTGGGCGATGTCAGGATCGTGATTGCACTCCGCCCGCAGCTTCGCCACATAACGCCACAAGACATGAATGCAGTTAAGCCTGTTCCTTGGTTGCAAGGACGGTCATTCGGGAAATTCTTTCGCCGTTCTGCCGCCGAAGCCGGCCTCGTTGACTTTGGGGTATCTTTGGGTCGCTGGCGGACTGTGTTATGGCGGATCGAAGGATAATGGCTCCGTCTTCGACGGGTTTCGAGGTGGTATGAGTACGGCGCAAGCAGAAATTTCCACAATTCTCATGGATAAGGTTGCCGATTGGCTGACTCAGTCGGCGCTGGCGGGCAACGAGCTGGAAACATTGGTAAAGGGGTTTTGCGAACGGCTGGCTGCTGCCGGCCTGCCGCTGAAGCGGGTGCATTTGAGCTTTTCGATGCTTCATCCGCTCTATGACGCGCTTGGCTTCACCTGGGTTCGCGGCCAAGGCATGGAAGTGGAAGGCTTCCGCAAAAAGGACGGTGTCCATTCTGACAGATTCCTGACCAGCCCATACTACCATCTGCTCAGCAACAAGCTCGACCATCTGCGGCGTCGGCTCGACCCGTCGGTCCCGTCGGAATTTCCTGTTTTCGATGAACTCAGGCTTATGGGCGTGACCGATTACATTGCTTTCGTCCATCCTTTTAACGGCAATACCAGTCAGGGCATGATCGGGTCCTGGTCTACCGACAGTGCTTCAGGTTTCACCGACAGCATGATTTCGGCGCTGCTGCGTATCCAAAACCATCTCGCCATCGCAACCAAAATGGCGGTGCTCACCAAGCTGGCCGACAACATGATGACCACTTATCTAGGCGGCGACGCCGGCAGACGCGTGCTGGACGGCCAGATCAAGCGCGGCGAGGGCGACACAATCCGAGCCGCGCTGGTCATGGCCGATATGCGCGGGTCGACAAGGCTTGCCGAAACTTCCGGCCGCGAAATCTACATCGATACTCTGAACCAGTTTTTCGATGCCATTGCTGCACCTTTCAATCGCAAAGGCGGGCAGATCATGAGTTTCATAGGGGATGGCTTCATTGCCGTCTACCCTTGCGAAAGGCATCGCTCGCAGTCCGAGATCGCCTGCCAGTCTGCTCTGGCGGCAGCGCACAAAGCCACTGCGCGCATGATCGATCTCAATCTGCGAAGGAAGGAACAGGGGTTGGCCGACATAAAATTTGGCATCGGCCTGCATGTCGGCAACGTGATGTTCGGCAATGTCGGACTTACCGACCGGCTCACATTCTCTGTCTTCGGCTCGGCAGTAAACGAGGTCCAGCGCCTCCAGACCCTGACCAAGAAATATCCGCACTGCGTTCTCGCCAGCAAAGACTTCGCCGGCTATTGCGGCGCCAACAGCTGGCTAACGCTCGGCAACGAGGAACTGGCGGGGGTCAAGCAGAAGCTGACGGTGCTTTCACCCGATCTGTCGGGCGCTCTCGCACTCGATGAAGACCGTGCGCTGGAGCCGACTTACGACCGGAGATCGGAGGCCGAGCAGGTCATGCTGCTTCATCGCGATGCCGCTCAGCTGTCGGCGGGCGACCCGAGGAAGCTCCAGTAGCTCGCCCAATCTGATCCGAACACCTTTGGTAACCGGTCCGGTCGCCGGATTCGCCACTGGCGACCGCTTCGAATCCAAGTTGCTCTAGGCTGGTAATGCGCTAGTCTCGCTTTCTGGGCCTGCCGCTCGGCAGGCCGCCAGGGTGGGGCTGGTGTGAGAATGAATTCGGGTGTTGATCTACTGCGGGTCGAAGATGTTGGCATCTCTTTTGCCATTGTCGGGGGACCGTTGCATGCCGTCAGGCGTGCAAATCTTCGCGTCCTGCCCGGCAAGGTTACCGCGCTTGTGGGCGAGTCCGGTTCCGGAAAATCGGTTCTTAGCCAGGCAGTGATGGGCATTTTGCCGAACACAGCCCATGTTCGTGGCCGTATCCTATTTTCCGATCCTGAAAAGCCTGGCACGACGCAGGATATCCTGCAGATGCCGCGTGATGGACCCGAAATCCGGGCGTTGAGAGGCAGCCGCATCGGCAAGATTTTTCAGGAGCCGATGATATCGCTGTCGCCGCTGCACACGATCGGCAACCAGGTCAGCGAATCCCTGCAGATTCATACGCCCCTGCCTCGGGCAGAGCGCAAGGCGCGGACCGAGGAAATGCTCAGCCTTGTCGGCTTTCCCAATCCCAAGCGCGCCTATGACATGTATCCGTTTGAACTTTCGGG
The DNA here is from genome assembly GCF_040323315.1 of Mesorhizobium sp. M0047. Classification (NCBI taxonomy): domain Bacteria; kingdom Pseudomonadati; phylum Pseudomonadota; class Alphaproteobacteria; order Hyphomicrobiales; family Phyllobacteriaceae; genus Mesorhizobium; species Mesorhizobium sp. M0047. Next base: position 25,964 of record NZ_JAMYUW010000025.1, read on the forward strand.
AGGACTGCGTCAGCGCGCCATGATCGCCATGGCGCTTATCTGCCGGCCCGCCCTGTTGATCGCCGACGAGCCGACGACGGCGTTGGACGTCACCATCCAGGCGCAAATCCTGCAATTGCTGCGCGGGCTTCAGAGCAAGCTGAACATGGCGATGCTGCTGATCACGCACGACCTCGGCGTGGTCGCCAATGTCGCCGACGAGGTTGTGGTTATCTACCATGGCGAGATCATGGAAGCGGGGCCTGTCGAGGCGATATTCCGCCGGCCAGGTCACCCTTACCTGAGGGGCCTGATGGCAGCCGTTCCGCATTTCGACCTGAAGCCTGGTGAAAGGCTAAAGGCGCTCCGCGAGGTGCCTGTGAATGTCGGGAACCTGCTCGGCAAACAGACGGCGCCGGCATCGAAGGGGCCGGACGACATCCTGCTATCGGTCAGGGATCTGGAAAAGACATTCACCATCCGCAAGTCCGGATGGTTCGGCGGGGATCATCAAACCTCTGTTCGCGCCGTAGACGGCGTGAGCTTCGATATCAGGCGGGGTGAGTGCCTGGGTCTGGTCGGCGAAAGCGGCTCCGGCAAAACCACCGTCAGCAAGATCCTCATGCGGGCTGTCACCCCCAGCGGTGGCTCTGTGATCTTCAACGGCCGCGATGGACCGATCGACGTCTTGGAAGGCAAGGGAGACGCCCTGCGCCTGCTGCGAGCGAAAATCCAGATGGTCTTCCAGGATCCGGTTTCGTCGCTTTCACCTCGCATGACGGTGGAGAACATCTTGAGCGAGCCGTTGGAAATCCATCAACGGGGCAATGCCGCATCCCGACTAGCCACGGTCAAGAGCCTTATGCAGGCAATCGGGCTCGATCCGCGCTTCATCAAGCGATATCCGCACAGTTTCTCCGGCGGGCAGCGTCAGCGTATCGGCATCGCGCGCGCGTTGGCGCTGGGGCCTGAACTCCTGATCTGCGACGAGCCGGTTTCGGCGCTCGATGTCTCTGTCCAGGCGCAGATCCTGAACCTCTTGAAGGACCTGCAGAAGGAACTGGGCCTGACCTACCTATTCATATCCCACAACCTGGCGGTGGTGGACTACATGGCAGACCGCATCGCAGTGATGTGCGGCGGGCGTATCGTCGAGCTTGCCCCGCGCGAAATTCTGCTTAGGAAACCGGTCCACCCCTACACGCGCTCACTGGTCGCCGCAGTACCTTTTCCCGATCTCGACAGGCCGATGGATTTCAAGACGTTGAAGCTCAGCGGCGCCTCCGACACCAGCGCATGGGGACCGCAATTCCGCGACGAGGGCGACGAGGGTATGCTGTCGCCGCTCGATCTTGGCGGCGGCCACCTCGTGCTGGCCCGACGTTCGGCCGATGTCAGCGAGCTACGCCCTTGATCAGCCGGCGCACCGTCCTTGGGCTCATGACTTCGGCATTTCTGCCGGGCACGTTGCACGCAGGCGACCTGGAGCCGGAATTTTTTCTGCCGCAGCTGAAGGCCAGGGCGCTGCCGGGACTCACTGAGCGCCTGCCCAAGAGCCCGCGCGTGTTGAATCTCGCTGCGATGGGCCGGCAGCCCGGCCAGTATGGCGGCACGCTGCGCACGATCATCGGCAGCCAGAAAGACATCCGGATGATGACGATCTATGGGTATGCTCGCCTGGTCGGCTATGACGAAAAGCTTAACATGCAACCCGACATTCTCGAAAGTTTCGACGTAGTCCATGATCGCGTCTTCACTTTCAAGATGCGGGAAGGACATAAATGGTCTGACGGCAGCCTGTTGACGCCGGAGGACTTTCGCTATTGCTGGGAAGATGTCTGGCTGAACGATGAGCTTTCGCAAGGCGGCCTTGCCCCGGGCCTGCTGGCGGATGGCAAGCCGCCACGTTTCGAGATCGTCGACCCGTTGACGGTCCGCTACAGTTGGGAGGCGCCAAATCCCGACTTCCTGCCCAAGCTCGCTGCCGCCTCGCCGCTATCGCTTGTCCTGCCGGCCGCCTATCTCAAGCAGTTCCACAAGAAATACCAGGATCCATTCCGGCTCGCCGGCCTCATGACGGAGAACCGGGTCCAGAAATGGACGCTCCTGCATATCCGCATGTCGCGGCAGTATCGCCCGGAGAACCCGGAGCTGCCGACGCTCGATCCCTGGCAGAACCGGACCAAACCGCCGGCTGAGCAGTTCATCTTCGAGCGAAACCCGTTCTTCCATCGGACAGACGAGAATGGCCGGCAACTGCCCTATGTTGACCGGATTGTCTTGAACGTCAGCTCGTCGGCCATCATTTCCGCCAAGACCGGTGCGGGCGAGAGCGACCTGCAAGCCATGGGAATTGACTTCGCCGATTACTCCTTCCTGAAGGATACGGAGAAGCGCTACCCGGTGAAGATGCATCTCTGGAAACGCACTCAGGGTTCGCGGCTGGCGCTGCTGCCCAATCTGAATTGTGCCGATCAGGTGTGGCGTGGCCTTTTTCGTGACGTGCGCGTGCGCCGCGCACTGTCGCTCGCTGTGGACAGGCGCGAGATCAATCTGGCCGTGTTCTACGGATTGGCACAGGAAAGTGCAGATACGGTCCTGCCGGAGAGCCCGCTCTACCGGCCGGAATTCGCGAAGGCCTGGGTCGCCCATGATCCCGACCAGGCCAACGCCCTGCTCGACGAGGTCGGGCTTCAGGCGCGCGACGATGATGGCCTGCGGATACTTCCCGATGGACGCCCGGCGCAGATCATAGTGGAAACGGCCGGCGAAAGCACGTTGGAAACCGACGCGCTCGAACTCATCACCGATCACTGGCGCCAGATAGGCATCGCCCTGTTCGTACGGACTTCCCAGCGCGACATCTTCCGCAGCCGCGCGCTTGGCGGCCAGATCATGATGTCGATGTGGTCGGGCATCGACAATGGCGTGCCGACCCCCGACATGAACCCGTACCAGTTGGCCCCCACCATCGACGACCAGCTGCAATGGCCGCTCTGGGGTGCTTACTATCTGTCCCATGGCGAGATGGGTGAGGCGCCCGATCTTCCTGAAGTGGTCGAGTTGGTGGCTTTACTCAAGCGCTGGAACGCATCGACCGATGCCGCGGAGCGCGCCGAAATCTGGAATTCAATGCTGTCGATCTACACCGATCAGGTGTTTTCGATCGGCACGGTGAACGGAACACATCAGCCGGTTCTGGCGTCCTCACGACTGCGCAATCTGCCTGACAAGGCGCTCTACGGCTATGACCCGACCGCCTATTTCGGTGTCTACATGCCGGATACATTCTGGCTTGGAGAGTCCTGAGCGTGTTTCGATATATTGTCTGGCGCATCGCTGTGATGGTTCCAACGCTGCTGATCATATCGGCGCTGGTGTTCACGATCATCGAACTTCCCCCAGGCGACTATTTCGACAGCTATGTCTCCGAGCTTCGGGCTCAGGGCGAAGCGGTGGATTCCGATCGCATCCAAATGATGCGGAAGGAATATGGTTTCGACCAGCCGCCGGTCATTCGCTACTTCTACTGGGTCGGCGGGATGCTGCACGGCGATTTCGGCTATTCCTTCGAGTATGAGTTGCCGGTTCGCGACGTCGTCGGGGACCGAATGTGGCTGACCGTGCTGGTTTCCTTCGTCACGATCATATTCACCTGGCTCATCGCCTTTCCGATCGGCATGTACTCCGCCACGCATCAGTACAGTTGGGGCGACTACGGCCTTACTCTCTTCGGCCTTCTCGGCCTTGCCATTCCGAATTTCATGCTGGCGCTGATCCTGATGTATTTCGCCAATATCTGGTTCGGCACCTCCATCGGCCATCTCATGGACCCGCAATATCTCAGTGAGCCGATGAGCTGGGCCAAGGCGAAGTCGATCCTCGCCCATCTCTGGATCCCGGTCTTGATCATCGGCACCGGCGGCACGGCAAGCATGATCCGGCGGCTGCGCGCCAATCTGCTCGATGAGCTTCACAAGCAATATGTCGTGACCGCGCGCGCCAAAGGCCTTCATCCCTTCAGGGCGCTCGTCAAATATCCGCTGCGCATGGCGCTCAATTTCTTCATTTCCGACATCGGCTCTATCCTGCCGGCCATCATCTCCGGTGCCGAAATCACCGCGATAGTGCTGTCTTTGGAAACGACCGGGCCGATGCTGATCAGAGCGCTGCAAAGCCAGGATATGTATCTGGCGGGGTCGTTCCTGATGTTCCTCGCCTTCCTGACGGTCATCGGCGTCCTGATTTCCGACTTGGCGCTCGCGCTCCTTGATCCGCGAATTCGTTTGCAGGGCGGCAGCACAAAATGAACACGCAATCGCCGCTGCCCGCTCCGGGTGCCCCACTGCAACACTACGTCTCCATCGCGCCCTTTGACCTGCAATCGGTCGAGGCGATGACGGCGGAGCAGTCGAAGGTCTTTCAGGCGTCGCAGTTGCGCCTGATGTGGTGGAAATTCCGACGGCACCGGCTCGCCCTTGTATCCGGCATATTCCTGGCAGCGCTCTATTTCGGGATACTGATCTGCGAGTTCCTGGCGCCCTACAATCTGCACACGCGCAACATGGACTACATCTATTCGCCGCCGCAGCGGGTGCACCTGTTCCACAACGGCCAACTCGTCGGGCCGTTCGTCTATGGCCGCCAGATGACGCTGGACATGGATACGCTCAAGCGGAACTACATCGATAAGCCGGATGATGTTCAGCGGATCCGTTTCTTCTGCAAGGGCGACAGTTACCGGTTCTGGGGCCTGATCGAAGGTGACAGGCATTTTGTCTGCCCTGCTGAAAACGGCCAGCTTTTTCTGGCCGGCACTGACAGGCTGGGGCGCGATGTGCTCTCGCGCATCATCTATGGCGCACGTATTTCACTGACAATCGGCCTTGTCGGCATCAGTTTCAGCTTCCTGCTCGGCATCATCATAGGTGGACTGGCCGGCTATCACGGCGGTATCTTCGACCTTATCGTTCAACGGATAATCGAAGTTCTGCAATCGATCCCCAGTATTCCGCTATGGCTGGCTCTGGCGGCGATCATGCCGATAACCTGGAGTCCGATCCTGATCTACTTCGGCATCACCGTCATCCTCGGGCTGCTCCACTGGACCGGACTGGCGCGGGCCGTGCGTTCAAAGCTTCTAGCCTTGCGCGAGGAGGATTACGTTCTGGCAGCGCAATTGATGGGTGCCAACAGCAGCCGCATTATCCGGCGGCACCTCATTCCCGGCTTCATGTCGCATCTGATCGCGACGGCGACGATCTCCATACCCGGCATGATCCTGGGCGAGACGGCGCTGAGCTTCCTCGGGCTCGGCCTGCGGCCACCGACAACCAGCTGGGGCATCCTGCTAACCGAGGCGCGTAGCGTTAGCGTCATCGCGTTCTATCCATGGCTGCTTTTGCCGATGCTCCCCGTCGTTCTCGTCATCTTGGCGTTCAACTTCCTCGGCGACGGCTTGCGGGACGCCGCAGACCCATACAAATGACGTCGCTATTCCGGCGCGCGCCGGGCCGCCAAGTCCACCCGGTACGATCCTCGTCGGCAGCCTGTTCGGTTGTTGCAGTGTTCATCGTTGGCCTCTATATGCGACGAGGCTCGATCGGGTTTTAATCGCGGTCATTACCGATCTCTTGAGCTGGTTCAGGACACACAAACGCATATGAGTCGCCTCGAGAGTTTCATCCGCAGGATGACCGCACAGCGCGACATTCTCGATCAAGTCTGCGCGGAGGTGGCGAAGATCGAGGGCCCCGTGATCGAGCTCGGCCTCGGCAATGGACGGACGTTCCACCATCTGCGCGAGCGCCTGCCCGGGCGCCGGATCGTCGCATTCGACCGCGCACTCGCCGCCCATTCCAGCTCAATTCCCGAAGCTGAAAATCTCGTGCTCGGCGAAATACGCGAGACGGCGAGCAGGTTCATTGGCATCGACGCCGCTCTGGTTCATGCCGACCTTGGCACCGGCTATGAAGATCGCGATGCAGTGACTTCTACCTGGCTACCCGATCTGACCGCGCGCCTGCTTCGCGTCGGCGGCATCGCGGTCAGTGGCACGCCGCTCGATCACCCACAGTTGCAACGCCTCCCGCCGCCCCCTTCGGTACCCGCCGATCGTTATTTTATCGCTAGACGCGTGTGAGGGGCCGAGATGACCCAAGTCTTCAGGGCCCAATCTTCAGGGGATCGTATATACTGCTATCTCTCGCTCGATGCCGCGCAGCGAAACCTCGTGGGGCACGGGCGTCAGCGCGTTCCTGCGCAACAGATCGGCGGTGAGATTGTCGTCGACCACCGCACGGGTGGCGAAGATCGCCTGTGCGTTGGCAAGGTTCTGGACCCGCGAAGCAATGTTGACCGTCTGGCCGAAATAGTCCTGTCGCTCGTTCATGGACACGGCGATGCAGGGGCCGGCATGGATGCCGATCTTGAGCAGCAGATCCTCGCGCCCGCTCTGGTCGTTGAGTGCACGCATGGCATCGCGCATCCTGAGGGCAGCGGCAATCGCACGATCAGGCGTCGCGAAGGTCGCCATCACTGCATCACCGATCGTCTTCACCACCGCGCCTGCCTCCGCGGCGACGATCTCGTGCAGAACCTGGAAATGCGCGCGCACGAGATCGAAGGCGGAAAGGTCGCCCACCCGCTCGTAAAGCGCGGTCGATCCGCGCAGGTCGGTGAACAGGAAGGTCAGGCTGGTGATCTTCAGGCGCTGGTTGATGTCGAGCGTATCCGTGCGATAGAGATCGCGAAACGTCTGGTTGGTGAGCAGGCGCTTGGCGGTGAGGAAGGGCCGGCGTTTGCCCAGCAGATCATGCAATGCCTGGCCGGCGATGAAGACCGTCGGCAGCACGCGGGTGTCGGTCCTGTTTTCCAGCGAAATGCGCAACGGGCCGGGCTGCATCTCCAGCGTCTGGTTTTGGACATGGTCGCGGTCGAAGACCAAAGAGAGGCTTCGGCGCTCCTTTGTCGGTTCGCCCTTCACGTCGATGAACTGCGCTGAATGGGTGACCGGCTCGAAGACGATGATGAATTCGGACGGAAGCTGTATGGGCAGAACCGCCTTTTCACCGGGCGCAAGTTCTATATCCTCCAGCGAGAACGCTTCGATCGTCTTCGCGAAATCTTCTTCCGGCAGATCAACGCCGGACGCCCAGTAGATTTGGCTGAAATATTCCACCATCGGCAGTTCGTGTGGATTGTGGGCGGCAATCCTGCGCACGCGGGGACTCACGGTGAATGTCACCTCGACCATCTCGTCGAGAGTCGGCGAATAGCCCTCGGAGCACAGCGCGCAGGTGTATTCGTCCTTCTGCAGGGTTTTCAGCGTGGCGTTGGTGTCGAGCACGCCGCCACAGCCGGGGCACAGAACATTCCAGGAAATGTCGAAGATGCCCACCCGCGCCGCGTGGAGAAAGGCGCCTATGGTCCGCTCCTCGTCGAGGCCATGCTTGCTGGCGAAGGCTGGCGCATTGATGCGGCAAAGTTCGCGGTCCTTGCCCTCCGAGATGGTCCGCTTGATCGCGTCGATTGCCAGTGGATCGACATCGGTCGATTGCCGCAGAAGCGAGAACAGATCCTGAGCTTCGTTCATCGTGCAGGCTCCGGAAAATGCGCCCTCGGGGCGTGTTGACCGGACCGGTCTTTGGTCCAAGTGCTCAATCTTACTTCGAAACGGACCGTACGGCTATCGAATGGATAAGCCCTGGTGGCAGTTCAATTTCCATTCGGCGGATTTTCATCGGCGGCAAGCGGCACTATGGTGGTTCACGGGCATTCATCTTTGGGGCTTTCTCCCATGCCGACATCCAACAACCCGCCATTTCCCGCGGCCCTGCGCCTGTTCTCCGCGGCGGTCATCATCGTCCTGATCGTGGGCGCTGGCCTGTTTTTTGCGCCTGTGCTAGTCAAGCCGCGCTGGCCTTGGGCCGTCACGCCGTTCAATGCCCGCTTTCTCGGCGGCTTCTACACCGCCGAAATGGTCGTGATGGCGGCGCTGCTGTTCTGGAATCGCTGGTCGCCCGGCAGGCTCGTACTCGTCATGGCCTTCATCTTCACCGTCGTCGTCTCGGTGGCTTCGTTCATCAATCTCGGCTATTTCAACTTCGAGCGCAAAGCGCCCTGGCTCTGGTTTTTGGTCTATCTTGCTTCGGTCGCGGTATCCGGGCTGTTCCTGTGGCGGGCAAGGGCCCGTCCTTCTGCAAAAGGCGTGATCTTAAACCCCGCATGGCGCGGCTACATGGGGGTGGAATCGGCGGTCCTCGGGCTCTATGGCGTCGGCCTGTTGCTGTTTCCCCTGACATTCAACAGCATCTGGCCATGGCCGGTCGATGCCTTCCACGCTCAGGTCTACAGCGCCATCTTCCTCGCCGGTGCGGGCGGCACATATCTCGTCTGGAAAAGCGCGCCGCGCGAGGAACTGCTGGTGCTCGGCTTGGCGCAGTTTCTGGTTGGCCTGCTTGCCATCCTTGGCCTCGTCATCACCGACGCGGCGGTGCACCGGATCGACTGGACGGCGACCGGGACATTGTTCTGGCTCGCCCTTTTCGGCTGGATCGGGATCAGCGGCGCCTTCAAACTCTACGCCGCCTCCCGGCATTTTGGCTCGCAATCGGCATCATAGGTTGCAGAGAAGGCTGGATTTCCAGATGACGTCCGGTGCATCGTGCCGGGCCGATTGCCTTCGCCGGGAACGCCATGACCAGTACGACCTCGCCATCTTCCGACAAAATCCAGCCGCAGCTCCGATCCGTCCGGCCAAGCGATGCGGAGGCGCTTTGCGCTATCTTCAACATGCCGGGCTTCCGCTGGGGCACACTCAGGATGCCCTTCGAGATGGTCGAGCAGGTGGAGCGGCGCATCGCCAAGTCCGGCCAGGAAACCACCTGGATCGTTGCGGAGTTGGACGGCAAGGTCGTCGGCCATGGCAGCCTGGTCGTGCAGGGTTCGCCGCGCCGTTCGCATATCGGCGAGATCAATATCGGCCTTGACGATGCCTTTGTCGGCAAGGGCATCGGCTCTGCCATACTTGGCGCGTTGCTCGACGTGGCCGACAACTGGCGGGCCCTGAAGCGGGTCGAGTTGACCGTCTATGCCGACAACGAACCAGCCATCCGCCTCTACAAAAGCCACGGCTTCGAGGTCGAAGGCCGGCATGTGAAGGCCGGTTTTACCGACGGGCAGTACCACGACCTCCTGAGCATGGCACGGCTGCGGTTCTGATGACCGCCGTCTTTGATCCAACCCCTACGCCTCCGGCGGAAATTCTGGCTGTGCTGTCGCTGCTCTGCCCGGAAGTCGTGCGTGACATCGAGCAGAACTGGAATGCACCGGTTTCCGATTACGCCCGCCATCTGTGGCGGCCGGTGGCAAGGCCTGCATCGGCCCCGGCGATCGCTGCCCGCTCGATCCTGCGCGAAGTCCTGCATCAGCGCCTTGGCGTGATCATGCAGCCTGAAGAGATCGGCAAGGCCCTCGAAGAGTTCGAGGACAGACCGGTGATTCAGTCCGGCCTGCATTGCCTGCTTCTGATGGACAGGATCACCTTCGATGCCCTCCTGCTTGCCTGGCTCGGCGCGGTCGAAAACGGGCTGTCGGCCTTCTTCGGTTTCATGGGAACGACGATGACCATGGAGACAATTGGCCGGGAGGGGCCGGGATGGCTCGACGTCGGCGACGACAAGGTCAACCTGTTTGGCATGGGACGCCACAAACTGTGCCGCAAAAGCGCCTGCGTGGCCGGTCCCGTCTCCCTCAACAAGCGCGCGCTCGAGGCAGTGGGCGATGAAACGGATGCCAGCCGCTGGCTGGGCACATTGCTTGCCAGCCAGGACAAGGTGTTTGGAACCGCCGCAGACGCGCTGACAGCCCTCAACGAGGATCTGGTCGCCGATTGGGATCGTTCCGGCATGGCCCTGCCGGTTTTCATCGATGATCGGCTCGCCGCTTCTGCCATGGCGCGGCATCTAGAAAATGACGGCAGCCTTCTTTCCAGGCTGCTCATTGAGCCCGCAAGGCGCCAGCGTCTCGAACGTGCCTTGCAAGAGGCCGAATCGAGCCCGTTTGGCAGATTCCTGCCTAATGCCACGGCCTATTTCTGGGGCATCCGCGAGGAGCGCGTGCGCAAGCTCGTCCTCGATAACGGGCGTCTGATCGAGCCTGACAGGCCGCATGGTCTTTCCATCCCGTTCGAGCGGCCGCATCTCAGGCAGGCGCTGTTGGACGGCGTGCTGCTGCCGAACTTGTTCCTGACGTTCCTCGTCCTTGCCATATTGCCGCGCGTCCGGGTTGTGGGCGGCCTGAGACAGATTGGCTATGTAGCGCTTTTCCACTCGATTCTGCTGGCTGCGCTGGACGAAAACGCGCCGGAAGAGCGCGATTTGGCTGCGGAGCTGCAGGTCCGGGAAAATGCCTGGGGCATGCGGGTCATCGACGAAAAGATTTCGGTCCGCGAGCAGCTTGCCGGCCTGCCGGAAGGGGCGCTCTTCCCGGACCTGCTCCGGCAATACCGATCGCGCACATTTGCTGAGACGACCGGCGACCTGAGATTGGTTCGCGAAAACGTCCGATGGCGCAAGATCGGCCAAGCAGTGATCAAGGGGACCTGAGCCTCACTTAAGGCCTCTTTCCAGGTTCGTGCACAACGGTAAGTGACGGCGACTATCGGTGAGCGACCGACTGCTTCATTCGAGCACCGCCTCGACAATGGCAACAAAGTCATCGAGCGAGCGATCCCCGCGAATCTCGATGCGTGGAAGGTCGATGGGATCGCAATCGAGATCCGCCGGCCCGTGTCTGCCGCCGAAGCCGATCCGATAACCGCACTCCTTGGCAAGCCGTCCGAGCCGTCGGTCGGTGACGGAGAAGGGTGCCGCGAACGCCGTGGTTGGCCGACCAGTCCACCGTTCGATGAACATACGAGAGCGCAGGAGCTCGGCGGCCAGGTCACAGCTCGACAGGCCATCGATCGCGCGATGCGTCGCCAGATGGCTTCCGAAAAACGCACCTTCGGCGGAGAGGCGTCGCACCGTCCCGGCGTCCATAAGCCGCGTCGGCGGACCGATATCGGCGTCCCACTTTGCACTTTCGCCCACCAGATCCGTCACCAGGAACACTTCCGCGGTCAGGTCGTTGGCGCGCAAGATCGGCCAGGCATGGTCGGCAAAGTTCTGGAAGCCGTCGTCGAAGGTGATGAGCACCGGGCGGCCAACGAAAGGGTGACGGTTGGCGATGGACTGTTCCAACTGCTCGGACCCAATCGCGTGAAAGCCATTTGCGCGCAGCCACGCCATCTGGCTGGCGAATGCTGCGGGCGTGAGCCGAAAACGGGCGAGCGCGGCCGGGCCATCATCGGCGACGCTGTGATACATCAGGACAGGGACACGCTGCCGCCGCTCGCTACGGGCGACGTCGCGGCGCAAGGCCCGCGCCCCGCCCCAGACGATATTTCGCGCGACGCCGATTTCGATGGGCGCGCGGATTGGCACATGATCGATCACCGGTTCCGTCGCCACATCGTCCGGCGACAGGCGGCGGAAGCGGTCTATGCGGTAGAGCTCGGTCTGGATCGATTGCTCAAGGACGAGGCCTTCGGTCGCCGCCAGCGTCTCCGAGATCGCTTGCGCACCGAATGTGTTCCAGTCGAAGCCCGTCCTTTCAACATTGTCACGCAGCACGAATGCGTGTGCGCTGATGAAACTGCCGCCAGGCGCCAACGCCCCAGCGAATTTTTTGGCGATGCGCTGCAACTCGGTGAGATCATCCAGGTAGTAGAGCACCTCCGAACAGAAGATCAGATCCATCTCATCCGGCAGCGCGTCGGCGGAGAAATCCAGTACACCGAATTCAATGTTCGGCTGATCGCTGCATCGCGCACGGGCCCGCTCGATGGCTATGGCGGAGATGTCAGTTGCAGTCAGATGGCCCACACGCGGCGCCAGCTGCCGTGTGAAGTGGCCCTCCGCGCAGGCCAGCTCAACCGCCCGTCCGATGGGACCAGCAGGCAGGATTTCGAGCTGCCGCTGATATTTTTCCTGCTCATAGAGCGAGCCGTACTTCCACGGGTCCTCGGTCGCGAAATAGCTGTTCCAGAACGCCGTGCGATCACTCCTGTCCGCGGTCCGTGCTCGGCGCGGCGTTGCAGGAGGTGGTGCAGGTTCGGCGCTTGATCGAACCAGCTCCCGCGCTTCAGCGGCCAATTGGGCGAGTTTGCCGAAGTGGCTGTCCGGATCGAGCCGACGTTCGCCTGCGGACAACAATGCCTCGGCTGCAAGCGCGTTTGACGTGTCGGCACCAGCGCCCTTTTGTCGTACAGGCGATCGTCTCGAAAGCCTTGCGGCACTGTCTACAATCCGCTCAGGGGGCACGATATCCAGGATCAATCCAATCCAATGATCCCCGGTCACTGTCCCGAGTACGCCGAACTGCACGACAGCCTCGATCTGGCCATCGATCATCAGATAGGCGTAGATTTGATCGATACCTTCCGGAAGGTCGATCGAGGTCGGATTTCGAGCGTCGACACGAATTCCGAGTGTCCGCGCCAGTCTGCGCGGCGCGGCAAGATCGTCGACGTCGAGAAGCATTTGCTCAAGGTGATACTGGACGCGGCGAGCGGCGCCGGGATTGTCCCAGACCTTGCCGAGTTCGATGATCAACTCGGTGAGGGAGCCGCCGAACCTGTCCCAACTGGCAGCCAATTGCGCTGGCACCGAAAGGCTTCCAACCATAAGGCCATCGAAGACCACCGTGGCGATCTCACGCGCCCACTTACGTCCTGCCGGGAGCGCGCGCAGGGACTGCGGGTTGATCGAGTGCCAGCCGCGGCCGCAATCCGACGCGGCGTTCCACAACGCGAACCACGCGAGTGCTTCGGAAGCGGTGCTGCCGTTCGCCGAGATCGCTCCATTGGCGTGTGCCGGTGCTGGGTGTTTGACCCTGGGATCAGCAGAAAAGCCGCGGGCGATCACGATTTCCGCATCTAGCATCATCTGTGTCGAATTGCGGGAGAGCGCGTTGGGGCTGATCCGATAGAAAGCGAGCGGCTCGTCGACCATCACCCAATTTTTGCCTAGACGTGCGAGGCGCTGCCACAGATCCCAGTCCTCGCAGGTGCGCAGCGACACATCGAAACCGCCCAACTCGACAATTGTCTCACGGTCGACCAGAAGCGCGTGAGTGCGAATGGCACACCGGCGGGCGAATGTTTCGAAGGGCTGGATCGCAACCTCCGTTGAAATGCTCGAAGGGGTGAGTTCGCCATCGGGCATCACGCGCCGAGAGCCGCAATAGGCGGCCACTGCATCGGGCGCGGTTTTCAGTGCGGCCAGCATTTTTGCAAGGAAGCTGGCATCCACCCAATCGTCAGCATCCAGAAACATGAGCCAGTGGCCGCGCGCTGTCGAAATCCCGCTGTTGCGCGCGCCGGCGGCGCTATACGCGCAAGACCTCAACGTCCGAAATCGGGCATCGTGCTCCACATAACCGGCGATGATGGCAGGGGTGCTGTCCGTGGAGGCGTCGTCGATGATGATTGCCTCCCAATCCAATATTTCCTGATCGAGAAGGCAATCGAGTGCGCGCGCCAGCGTCACCTCCGCATTGTGCGCAGGAACCACGATTGAAACCAAAGGATTATGCGCCACGCCGTCTTACCCGCGCCTGGTTCGAAGGCAGAACAAAAGTCCGGAGACATAGCCGGCGATTGCCTGCCAAAGGAAGCGGTCGTCAGGGACGCTGTTCAACGCCGATCCGTCCGTCGACCCCTCTTCTACCGCGACTATGCCCAGTACGTGGTAGGTCTGCCGGCGGATGCTGGCAAGCGTTGCGCCGATGGTTTGCTCGGCATCGAAAATCGAGACCACACCGGCCGCAGTAGCATTGTCCTGGATCATCGAGCTTTCGTTTTCTTCGGCAACAGTCGGCGAATGTCAAAAACGGATGACGGCATCGGATGGCAGCACCGCTCTGTCAAGATCGGGGCGAATTAGGGCAGGCAAAAACGCTTGAAGACAGGGCTGAATGGCAAGCGCTCATGCCCTCGTGGTATAGGCTTGGGATCCTGGTGCCGGGCGTCGGTCTAGCTCGCAACGATGAAGTCTTGCACCTCAACATCTGTTTCTCCAAGGTAGGGCAACAACGGACATAATGTCGTCGCTTGTCGATTTTGACCAGAAGGTTAACAGCACGGTGCCACTCATGATTGGACGATCGGGAGCCACGAACCTGGCGCGCCCGGCGCAGCGTCTCGGGTACCTGACGGCGATGCTGGTCCTGGTTGCCAGGCCGCTCGTCTTTGGGATCGCCCTCTTGTTGGCTGGCCAGGCACAGGCGCAGGCGCAGGCGCCGGCGACCGTCCCGCCTGAAAGGGTCAAACAGCTGTTCGAGCTTCTCGACGATCCAACAGTGAAGGCCTGGGTGGCTGAACAAAGAAATCAGGACGCCGGATCGACGGGCACGCCTGCCGAGGCAGGGGCTTCGCCGACCGACGCATCGTCCGGCGCCGTGGCCGCACCGAGCCAGATGAATACGATGGCATCCTCGACGCTCGATCGGGTCAGGCACCATATCGAACGAATCGTGCGAACCTTGCCCCTGCTGCCAGGCCAGTTCGCGCGCGTACGCGCAGAGACGATGCAGGACATGTCCAGCAAGGGGTCCGCAAGCGTATTTATGCTGATTGCGATGTTCATTGCTGCCGGCCTGGCGCTCACTTGGGCAACGTATAAAGTCACACGTCCATTTCGTCTTTGGATTATCGCGCAACCGAAGGATACGCCAATCGGGCGAGCCAAGAAGATTGGTGGTCGCGCGCTTTATTCCAGCATGCTGATTGTCTCTTTCGCACTGGGCAGCGCCGGCGCGTTTATGTTGTTCGACTGGCCGATGCTTATCCGCGAGATTGTATTGACATTCCTGATGGCGGCGGTCCTGACATGGGGTGTGCGCATGTACGTCATGGCCATGCTCGTCCCTTCCTTCATGAACGTCGAGAACGCCGTCGAGGTTCGGGGTTTGCCGATCACCAACGTAGTGGCGGACCATTGGTCCTATTGGCTGCCCAGGATCGTCGGCGTCTTCGCCTTTTTCGGCGCCGCGTTTATCCTCTTGCCGGGTCTCGGCATCGATCAGGACGGAATGATGGTCCTGTCACTGGGCGCCGATTTCGTGCTGCTGCTGCTGTTGCTGCTTGCCATCTGGCGTCGGCCACGAACGCAGCGAGACGGTGTGCGCCACAGCGGTCACACGGAAGTGACATGGTTGTTGACTGCTTATTTCGTCGTCCTGTTCCTGCAGCGTGTAGCCGGGCTCTATATATACTTCTGGTTTACCTTCGCCGCATTCTTCCTGCCTTTCACGATAGTGCTGACACAGCGCGGGGTTAATTTCGTGCTGCGGCCGGGTTCGGAAGATGTCGGCCGGCCTACGATCCCGGCGGTGACGATCGCTGTCATCGATCGCGGAATCCGGATGATTTTGATCCTGGCGGCGGCTTACTTTCTCGCGGGCGTCTGGGGTCTGAACATGCAATCGATGCGCGACAGCGATACGACGACGATGTTCATTTTGCGAGGCTTGATCAATGTCGTGGTCATTGCCCTCGCAGCCGATTTCGGCTGGTCGATCATCAAGGCTTTGATCGAACGGAAGCTGGGCATCGAAGTACCGCACCCTGTGATCAGCGACGAGGACGTCCCGATCCTCGATCCGCAGCAGGCGCGGCTGAACACGCTCTTGCCAATCCTCCAGAACATGCTGCTCGCATTGATCGTTGTGATGGCGGTGCTGATGATGCTCGCCTCCATGGGTATCCAGATCGGCCCGCTGATCGCTGGCGCTGGCGTCGTCGGCGTCGCGGTGGGCTTTGGCGCACAAACCGTCGTCAAGGACGTCATTTCAGGCGTGTTTTTTCTGCTCGATGATGCGTTTCGTGTCGGCGAATATATTTCCTCGGGCAATTACAAGGGGACGGTGGAAAGTTTTTCGCTGCGCTCGGTGAAGCTGCGCCACCATCGTGGCCCGCTGTTCACGATACCTTTCGGTGAACTCGGGGCAGTCCAGAACCAGAGCCGTGACTGGGTTATCGACAAATTCAACATCACCGTTGGCTATGACACCGATATCGACTTCGCTCGCAAGCTGATCAAGCGCATCGGCCTCGAACTGGCGGAAGACCCGGAGTTCAAAAACTGGGTGCTCGACCCAATCAAGATGCAGGGCGTGCAGGAGTTCGGCGAATACGGCATCGTGTTGAGGGTCAAGGCCATGACCAGACCGGGAGGCGCCTTCGGTATGAAACGCAAATTCTATGTGCGCCTGCGCCAAGTCTTCAAGGAACAGGGCATCGAGCTCCCATTCCCGACCGTCCAGATCCAGGGGCTGCAGACCCCACATGAGGCAGAGAATGCGCCATTGGAGGTCACACCCGAGTTGCAAATGGCTGTCGCGCAGTCGCACACCAATCGGCGCAGGAAAAAAGCCAGCACAACGGAGTAGGAAGACTGTGACACCTACCGGCGGCTTGCGCGCATCGCCCATGGCAGGGATCGCCTTCTATCTTCAACTGTTTAAGCCGAAAAAAGCGTAACGAGCCTCGCCGATCCCGACTATACTCTGACAGCTGCCGGCAGTGACGTGGCCTTTGCGTCAAACTCTATATGCCGGTACGGCAGCGATCTTGCCGTTATGGCGGTCGATATTGAAAGTCAGGATGAGTGGCCTTGATCACGCGTCTCCTCATCTCAACGCTAGCAGGTGGCAAGAGGGAACTTTCGCAACGATGGCCACGGCGCCGTCCGGACCGGCAGCGCTCTGCCCCAGGACCGCACCGATCGCTCGATGCCCATTTTGCACTGCCGCTTGCTGGTCGACGGCTATCGGTTCATCCTTGTGATACCCTGGCCGTGAAGTGCGTAGCTAGATCGCACCGTCACGGCCCCTAGCGAGGTCTTGTTCTATGGACTGCTCAGGCTGCGGTTTCGAGGTTGAGAGCGGTTACGCTTTCTGTCCGCGGTGTGGTAGGCGCCAGCCCGTGCTTTGCGCCAGTTGCGGCTATCCCTGCGCACCTGATTTCGAGTTCTGTCCGAAATGTGGGGCAAGCGTCGGTGCGTCCGCAAAAGCCGTCGAACGGCCTGCTCCGACACCAAGCCAGACCATTGTGCCGCCTTCTCGGACTCCGTCGCTTCTTGCGAACATCGAACGCGAAGAAGGGCTGCATCCCGTCTCTGACGCCGATCGCCGGACGGTAACGGTCCTGTTCGCCGACCTTTGCGGCTTCACGACACTCAGTGAGCAACTCGACCCCGAGGTCATGCAAGCGCTGCAGAACGAACTGTTCAAGGAATTGACCGCGGCCGTCCGAAACTTTGGTGGTTTCGTCGACAAATTCATCGGCGATGCACTGCTCGCTTTGTTCGGTGCGCCGGTCGCGCATGAGGACGATCCGGAGCGTGCGCTTCGCGCCGCTCTTGACATGATCGCCCGCACGGCGCGGTTGGGCGAAGGCACCTCCCACTCTGGCTCGCCTCTGTTACTCCACATCGGCATTAACACGGGTCCGGTTGTTACTGGCGGATTGGGCATCGGCACCGCCAAATCCTATTCGGTTACCGGCGACACGGTGAATACGGCGCAACGCCTGCAATCGCTCGCCGCGCCGGGTGAGGTGCTGGTAGGCGAGCTCACTCACAGGCTGACGCGGCATGCCTTCTCTTACGAGCCGCTGGGTGATGTCGTGCTTCGCGGCAAGGCTGGCAGTGTGCTCGTCCATCGACTCGATGCCCCGCTAGCGGCGCCGCGTGCAGCGCGTGGGCTCGACGCGCTCGGCCTCAGCGCGCCGATAATAGGTCGTGGTGCGGAGCTCAACAGAATGCTGGCGAGCCTTGACCAGGCGTGTGGCGGCTCGGCCCAACTTGTGCGCCTCGTCGGAGAAGCCGGTATCGGGAAATCGCGGCTGGTGAAGGAGTTCGTCGCCCGCGTCGGCGATGAGGATCGTTTTCGCAACGTCGCTGTGCGGCAGGCCACCTGCTCACCGCTGGGCGAACAATCATTTGGCGCCTTGGGTGCGGTGGTGCGCAGCGCTGCCGGGATGATGCAAAACGACAATGGGGACGAAATGCGGGAGAAGCTCGCAGCCTTGCTTACCGATCTCGGCCTGCAGGGCGACGAGGCAAAGCGATTGATGCCTCTGCTCTACCATGTGCTTGGCCTTGGCGACCCCGAAGCCACGTTGCAGCATGTCGAGCCCGAGCAGTTGCGGCGGCAAATTCTCTACGCAGTCCGCACGATCATCGAACGGCGGCTTGCGCTGTCACCGCTGTTGATTGTCGTCGAAGACCTGCACTGGGCCGACGCTGTGTCGCTTGAGGCGCTACGTTTCGTGATGGACAGGTTGGAACGCACGCGGTTGATGTTGCTGGTCACCCATCGTCCGGCGCCGGACAGCGGCCAGCTCGACTCAAGTCGGGTCAGTCACACAGCGCTGAGACTTTCGCCGCTTAACAGGAATGACGGCCGCAGCCTGCTGGCGGCGCTTTTCGGCGAGAGCTGGGTAAACTCTGCAGGCGGGCTTCTCGAGCAAATCCTCGAGCGCGCGGGCGGCAACCCCCTTTTTCTAGAGGAGATCGTTCGCGGCCTTATCGATCGCGGTGTACTGATGCGCGAGGGCCAGCGATGGCGGACTGTGGCAGGCGAAGTCGCAACCGGCATTCCCGCCACTATCCAGGCAATGTTGCTTGCTCGCGTCGACCGGCTGCCCCAAGAGGTGCGCCGATTGGCCCAGGAAGCCGCGGTAATCGGCCCGCGCTTCGATGCCACACTTCTGAAAACCGTGACAGCCGACCCCGGCCGGCTAGAAGCCGCCTGCGAAATACTATGCGATGCGGAAATCATCGAGGAAGTTGCCGGATCAGGCTCGGTCTCGTCGCAAAGCTACCGCTTTACGCAAACGTTGCTGCAGGACGTGATCTACCAGAATCTGCTCCTGCAACGCCGCACCGACATTCACGGGCGGGTCGGCGCTGCCTTGGAGCAAATGTGCGGCGACAAGCCGGAACGACTCGAGGATTTGACAGTGCTCGGTCATCATTTCGCACAGAGCGCCGAACGGGAGAAGGGTGCGCATTACCTGCAGGCAGCGGGCGATCGCGCTCGAATGATATACGCCAACGATGACGCCCTTCGTCTCTACGAGCGAGCCCTGACTGCGTTGGGCGCGGTCGGGCAAACACCGCTCAAACTGGCAATTCAAGAGTGCATTGCCGATCTGAGCGGCCCGGCAGGCCACCGCGAGATCGCGCACAGCCACTACGACACGGTGTTGCAGGCATACCGCGAGTCAGGCGATCGTGTCGCTTCGGCGCGAGTTTTGCGTAAGATCGGCCGGCTGCTCTGGGACGTCGGCAAGCGGGACCACGCAGAATCCCGCTATGCTGAAGCGGCAGCGCTCCTCGATGGAGCGGATGCCCCGGTCGAGCAGGCGCATCTCTGGCAAGAACGTGGCCGACAGGCATTCCGTAGCGGAGATCATGCTCTCGCGGCAAAATGGGCAGACGCAGCGCTGGATTGCGTAGGCACCCTGACGACGGAACATGTCTCCGAGGTGGGGCGTGGTGCCACTCTTGTGACCGCCGAGGCACTCAATACCAAGGCTGTGGCGTTGGCTCGTCTTGGGCGAAACCGTGAAGCCGTGCGTCAGGTTGAGCGTAGCATTGAATTGGCCGAAGCCGCCGGTCTGCTGGGCGCGGCCTGCCGCGGCTACACCAATCTCGGCGTGCTTTACACGACCATCGATCCGGCACGGGCGATGGAGGTCTGTCGGCGCGGTCTTGAAGTGGCGCGCCATATTGGTGATCTGGGCTTCCAGGCGCGCCTCCTCGCCAATTTGGCGGTCGCTTGTTGTACCTTCACGGATCGCTGTCCAACGGAGGGCGTGCCTGCTGCCGAGAAGGCCATCGAGATCGACCGGGCACTCGACCAGCGCGAGCACCTGCCGGTGCCGTTGATCGTGCTTGGGCAGATCCACCAGTGCAACGGCCGTCCGGAACTGGCGGTTGGCTTGTTCAACGAAGCACTGGAGGTAGCCCGCGAAACGGCCGAACCCCAACTGCTGTTTCCGTGCTATGATGGTCTTGCAACGCTTAATCTCGACCTCGACAATCTGGCCGAGGCCGAACGCTACTTTTCCTTGGCGCAGGGTGTATGCGCCCAGCACGGGCTCGACCCGGAGACGCTTGTGGTGCTGCCTTTTCTCGATTAGCCGGGGTTGGAGGTTGAAATGTCCGCGCGCAGTGACTTGGTACCGCTTCAACCGGGCGACCGGGCGCCAAACGTGGTACTCGACGCCATTTCCCAGGAAGGCAAGATCGCGCTTGACGACTTTCGCGGGCATAAACCGGTCCTTGTTGGCCTGTTTCGAGGTCTGCATTGTGCGTTTTGCCGGCGCCATATCGCCGCCCAGGCGCGGCTTGATCCGGAACTGCGTGAAAAGGGCGTGCAGAGCCTGACGGTGGTCAACACGCCGATCGAACGGGCGCGTCTCTATTTCCGCTACCACCCGATGCCAAATCTGCTTGCGGCCTCCGACCCTGAACGCGCTTCACATCGTGCTTTTGGACTGCCCAATCTCGAATTCACCGAAAACGAGACGAACTGGCCGTACAAGGTCTCGATGGCAATGGCGAAGGATATGCGGGTCGACTTACCAGGCGAGTTGCCCGGTCCCATGGATCCTTTTGCGGCCAGCGAATTCCTCGGCAAGAAGGACAATTACGAAGTGACCGAAGCCGACGAGCAGATGATGGCAACGGGACACGGACAATTGATAGGTCAATTCCTGCTGGACCGGCAGGGGATCGTCCGGTGGAGCTTCACGGAGGTTCCTGAGGGTGGGCGATACATGTTTGGGGCGCCAAACCCGCAGGAGTTGATGTCAGCAGTGTCCCAAGTCGCCCAATAGAGACCCTTGCAGGAGTAAGTTGCGGCGATGCGCACGCAATCGCGTCTATCCCCGCATGATGCGATAGACATTTGCATCGCCGACACCGAGGTCTGCACGCAGCATCGTTGTGGTGCCTGCGGCAGGAACGTCATGCCCCGCACGGTCCGCCGACCCATGTCTGCTGCCGAAGCCGGTTCGATAGCCGCACTCCTTAGCCTGCCAAGCCGTCGGTCGGTGACAGAGAAGGGTGCCCGCGAACGTGGTTGGGTCCACTTTTCAATAACTACAAGAGAGCGCAGGAGTTCGGCGGCAAGCTCAGAGCTCGACAGACCGTCGATCGCGCGATGCGTGCCGAACTGCAGCACAGCTCTGTCAAGATCGGGGCGAATTAGAGCTAGGCGAAAAAGCCTTGAAGACGGGCCTTAAGGCAAGCGCTCATAGAATTTCAATGAAGCCATAGGTTAGTCGCAATTCATCTCGACCTCATTTCATATAACGTATCACTACTCATTTCGGCGTAGATTGCCGAGTGGTCAATTGGATTTGCCGGCTATTTCCGTTGTCAAAAATAGGTACCAAGGGCGAACTCAATCGTAGGTTGTGCATTGCCCAAAAGACGAACAAGAGACGCACGAATCGGATTGCGCCAAGGGATTCCGGCTTGCAGACCTGGTATTTGTCTGACATGATTTCGCGTTTTCAAGTTTTGTTCTGGTCAATGGGGCGTCTGGATGGCTAAGGAATCTTCGAATGCCGCTTCTTCGGCAAATAAAGTGGACGGAAACCTGATCGGTAATGCAGAGGGAAACGGGCTGAACTTCGCGGTGGGCCAGGCTCGCGAGGGCGGGGCCTCGGGCGACGCTGTAGGTGTCGACAAGATACGCGATCTGCTGTTCGGCAACCAGATGCAGGACTATGACCGCCGCTTTTCCAAGCTTGAAGAACGGGTCTTGCAGCGCTTCAAGGATGTCGAATCGGAAGCCAAGCGCAATCTCGAAATGTACGAGTCAAATGCAAAGAAGCAGGTCGATTCGCTTGCGGGGCAATTGCGGAACGAAAAAGATTCACGAGCCGATGCCGACAAGGAGATCGACCGGAACCTTCGCGAGCAAAACCAGGCACTTGAAAAGCAGGTGCGCGCGTTGTCGGACCAATTGAGCGAGCTTGAGCGCGACGTTGCGGACCGGATAAATCGAAACGATCATTTGCTGCGTGAGGAAATCAAGCAGAAGAATGAAGGCGTTCAGTTGCTGATAGAGAAAATGTTTGCCGACCTCAGCAACGTCAAGACCGACCGAAATCTTCTGGCTGGCCTGTTTGTCGAGGTTGCAAAATGTCTGAATCAGGACCCGGTCGGCAGCAAGAGCAACTCGGACCGTAGCTGGAAAGTGAGTTGATGGGACCTTGACGTCAACCGTCGACCCGATCACCCTTCCGCAAAGAACAGCCTCGAACGATACAGAGATTGATCGCGAGGCTCTGGCTCGCCTTTTGATCGAAATTGCCCGGAATGTTGATCCGGACTACCGCGCGCGTTTCGACGGAGTTCCAACCGCCGATCCTCGCATGGAAACGCTGCGCCAATTGCTGGTCAGCCGCGAAATTTCAGAGCTTTCACGAGTTACCCATCTGCTGGACGAACCGGAGCAGCTCGCGGCAGCCGTGGGCGACGTTCTTTCCAGTGCGGCCGCACGAGCGCCTCATGCGCAACTCGGCGAGGCCCTTGCGCCAGCTGTTGAAAGGGCTGTGCAACGGTCAATCCAGAAGAGCCCGCGCACGCTGACGGATATATTATACCCAGTGTTTCTGCCGGCAATTCGCAAGTCGATCGGGGAAAAGATCGACCAGACCTTTCAGTCGCTGAATGAAACTTTGAGACATATCTTTACCTGGCATGGGCTCAAGTGGAGATTTGAATCGTGGAGAACTGGAGCTAGCTTCTCAGAAGTTGTTCTGAAACATTCTCTTATCTATCGTGTAGAGCATGTCTTTCTCATTAACCGCAATTCCGGGCTTTTGATAGCGCATGTAACTGCCGATAATGCAACGAGCGAAGATCCTCAACTCATTTCTTCGATGCTCAGTGCAATTCAAGATTTTGTGAAAGATTCATTTAACGAGAAAGAACAGAGCGGCCTGGACACAATTCGTTTTGGCGACCTTCGTCTCTGGTCGGAAGTTGGACCGTTTGCGACCCTGGTTTCGGTGATCCGAGGAAATCCGCCAGAGGAATTGCATGAGATAGTTCGCGATGTATTGCTTCGCATCCATGATGAATGCTCGCAGGCTTTAGAGCAGTTTGACGGCGACAGTTCGCAGTTGGCCGGCATAGAAGCGCAGTTGCAGACTTGCGTTGAACTGAAGCAGGAGGAATCAAACCAGGGATTTCCGTGGCTGGTGGTGGCTGCAGCCCTGCTGATTTTGATTCCGGCAGGCGGTTGGTTCTTTCTTTCCTGGCAATCCGGGCAGCGCTGGCAGGCCTATGTGTCGCGACTGGAGACCCAGCCTGGCATCATCGTTGCAGAACAAAAGATACGCGGCGGCCAATTCTATATTGCCGGCCTGAGAGACCCGCTTGGCGCCGACCCGCAGTCGCTGTTGTCTGGAACGCAGGTCGATCCCGCCCGTGTTCATTCACAGTGGCAATTGTATCAGAGCCTTGAGCCGGAGTTTGTGTTGAAGCGGCTGACGGCGTCGCTGTATCCGCCGGTTACAGTACGACTTTCGATCGTCAATGATCGCATCGTTGCCGAGGGCGAGGCTCCCGACACCTGGATAGATCGGGCGCGCGCAGCCGCCCGACAGCTCTCGGCAGGCGGACCGGAATTCGACATCTCCAAGGTTCGTGATGTGAGCCCCGAAGCACGCGCAGCGGAGCACTGGCAGGCCTATGTGTCGCGACTGGGGACCCAGCCGGGCATCATCGTTGCAGAACAGAAGATACGCGACGGCCAATTTTATATTGCCGGCCTGAGAGACCCGCTTGGCGCCGACCCGCAGTCGCTGTTGTCTGGAACGCAGGTCGATCCCGCCCGCGTTCATTCACAGTGGCAATTGTATCAGAGCCTTGAGCCGGAGTTTGTGTTGAAGCGGCTGACGGCGTCGCTGTATCCGCCGGATACAGTACGACTTTCGATCGTCAATGATCGCATCGTTGCCGAGGGCGAGGCTCCCGACACCTGGATAGATCGGGCGCGCGCAGCCGCCCGACAGCTTTCGGCAGGCGGACCGGAATTCGACATCTCCAAGGTTCGTGATGTGAGCCCCGAAGCACGCGCGGCGGAGCACTGGCAGTATTATGTGTCGCGACTTGAGGCCCAACCGGGGATCATCGTCGCCCAACAAACGGCGAGGGGCGGACATTTCTACATTTCCGGCCTGAGAGACCCGCTTGCCGCCGACCCGCAAGCTCTGCTGTCCGGAACGGAGGTTGATCCTGACCGCGTTCATTCGCAGTGGCAATTCTATCAGAGCCTCGATCCGAAGTTCGTGGTGAAGCGGCTGACGGCGTCGCTGACCCCGCCGAAATCGGTCCAGCTTTCGATCATCCAGGGTCGCATCGTTGTCGTGGGTGAGGCTCCTGCCACCTGGATCAACCGGGCGCAGGCCGCCGCCGAACAACTTTCGGCGGACGGAGTGGTTCTGGATGTCTCGCAGCTGCATGAGCTGGACCTTGCAGAACTCAATCATTTGAGAGAGGCCATCCAGACGACCGATATTTTCTTCTCTTCCGGCAAAGTTGTGCCGGGACCAGAGCAGATTCCGGTTCTCGACAGATTGGCGGGTCAAATAAAGGAATTCGCCCAAGATGCCCGCAAGTCAGGCGTAACAGCGCGGTTCATGTTGACCGGCCATTCGGATGCCACGGGCCGTGAGACGGCCAACGCGTCGATCAGCGCCGCCCGCGCCGAGACAGTTCGTGCGCTTCTCAACAAGCGCGGCGTCGCTCCGGAACTGCTGCTGGTTCGGGGCGCGGGCACCTTTGAACCGGCGGTGCCTGAAAATAGTCAAACTGGTAGCTCCACCAATCGCCGGGTTTCGGTTACGGTAAACCTGGATTAGGGCGGAGCCCAAGATGTTGCAAAAAAAGATCTGTATGTTGGGCGGGTTCTCTGTCGGAAAGACCAGCCTGGTTCGCAGGTTTGTGCAAAGCATCTTTTCAGAAACCTACTTGACCACGGTAGGAGTGAAAATCGACAAGAAGAGTGTCGCACTCCCGGACAAAACAGTGGATCTGATTTTGTGGGATTTGGCCGGCGAAGACGATATCGGCTCATTCCGCGTCAGCCATGTGCGAGGTGCGACAGGGCTCGTGCTTGTCGTCGACGGAACCCGCGCCGCTACTCTTGCCGCCGCGCTCACGCTGCGCGAGCGGGTCGAGGCCGAATTCGGTGCTATGCCGTTTGTATTGCTGTTCAACAAATCCGATCTGGCCGATCAGTGGGTAATACCGGATAGTGAGATTAACGGACTGAGGCAACGTGGATGGCAAATCTATCTAACAAGCGCGCTTTCGGGTGAGCACGTCGATGATGCGTTCCTTCAACTTGCTTCGATGGTCACCAAATAGACCATGCGTAGATTGCCACGAGAAGTCGGAGATTGGATTTACAATTTCTTCTATAACGAGCACTCTATCGCATATGTCAAAATTGACGCCCAGCTTTGCATAGCCGCGAAGGGCGGTAACGTTGAACATTACGGGCTCTTATCCGTTCGCATCGGTAGGCCTGTTACCGATCAGCTTCAATTCATGGAAGGCTTGCTGCCTTTCCCGGAACTTCCGTATCATATGGCTATGATCGAACTGCCCAGCGGGCGTGTCGCGGACCTTCATCTTTTTGCCGACGACGACTGCGTGTGGCTGCTCTTTCTTGACGCCACTGCCGAACGCGACAACAAGCAGCGGCTTCAACAGAAGGCTTATGAAATGACGCTCCTGCAGGAGAGGGAGCGTCAACTCAACGAGAAATTACAATCGACGAACGAGGCGTTGAGGAAGAGCCAGGAGGGATTGTCGCGTGAATACCAGCGCGCCGAATCCCTGCTCCTCAACATTCTTCCGGCGTCGATCGCGGAGCGGTTGAAGGCGCACAAAAAAATTGCGGACAACCACGCGGAGGTGAGTGTGCTTTTTGCCGACATCGTCGGTTTCACGGAAAGAGCGCGGAGCGTCGGAGCGGTAACGACGCTCGCTATCTTAAATTACTTCTTCAAGGCGGCGGATCGGCTCTCGGAACGACACGGCTGCGAAAAGATCAAGACAATCGGCGATTGTGTGTTGGTTGTCGCTGGCTTGCCCACCGCGCGATCCGATCATGCACAAGCCCTTGCGCACTATGCACTTGAACTGCGGAGGGCGGTCAAGCGCGAACGCTTCGCGGGAGAACCGATAAGACTGAGAATTGGAATTCACTCAGGACCGATCGTCGCTGGCGTCATAGGCAAAAGGCGGTTCGCCTACGACCTGTGGGGCGAGACGGTTAACCTCGCCTCACGCATTCAAACGTCCGCGGAGCCCGATGAAATCCGTATTTCCGATGCAACTCGCCAACTGCTCGGACCAAAATTTGCTTGCGACCCGCTCGAGGAAACGGAATTGCGTGGTACAGGTCGTGTCCGAATGTGGCGGCTCGGTTAGTAATTGACGGCAGTTGCGTTTCCGACGAACCGCATGATTGTTCATCAACCGTCAATCCGCAATGCCTGCTTTCCGTAGGCCATCTTGCCAGTGCTCCACGTCGTCCTGACGGCGATATGGAGAGCCCCGCTTGTAATCACTTAGAGTGAAACCAGGCTTGCGCTCAAGGCACCTGCCCCAAGCCAATATTGCCTCGTCAATGCGTCCGAGCTGTCCCAAACAGGCAGCCAGATTTGCGAACCCACGATCATAGTTGTCATTGTCCCAACGGCGGAACGAATCCAGCGAAGCCTCGTATTCACCGAGCAGATAGTAACCTCCAGCTTCGACAGAAAACCAAGCCTACAGCATTTCCCTGGGATCTGAGTTAATATTGCGGATGAGGGACCCGATTTCCGCCTTGGGAGGGCTGTGTGGACATTGCCGCTTGGTTGCGAGGCCTCGGCCTCCAGCGATACGAGCAGGCATTTCGCGACAACGCGATCGACGCGGAAGTCCTGCCGGAGCTGACTGATGCCGACCTCGAGAAGCTCGGCATGCTTCTCGGTCATCGCAAAAGATTCCGCAAAGCGGTTGTGGGGTTGGGGCGGTCGTCAAGCCAACCCGACGCGAGCACCGATGACATCGCGGCTCAGAGCCGCACCCGGGACCTAAGCGCGGAGCGTCGACAGCTGACCGTCATGTTCGTGGATCTCGTCGGCTCGACGGCTCTGGCGACGCGTCTGGATCCCGAGGACCTGCGTGAGACCATCGGAGCGTATCACCGCTGCGTCGCCGATACGGTCGCCCACTTCGGCGGCTTTGTCGCCAAGTATATGGGCGACGGAGTCTTGGTGTATTTCGGCTACCCGCAGGCGCACGAGAACGCCGCCGAGCAGGCGGTGCGCGCTGGCCTTGCTCTCGTTGATGCCGTCAGGCGACTCCCAGAGCCCGAGCCATTGCGGGTTCGTATCGGCATCGGCACCGGACAGGTCGTGGTTGGCGATCTGATCACCGCCGGCGAAGGGCAAGAGCGCGGCGTCGTGGGCGAGACGCCGAACCTCGCCGCCCGCCTGCAAGCTCTTGCCGAACCCGACGCGGTCGTGATCGGGCCGCAAACGCGGCAGCTGGTCGGCGATCTTTTCGAATATCGCGATCTTGGCGCCGTCGAGGTGAAAGGCTTTCCGGAGCCGATCCATTCCTATCAGGTGTTTCGTGAGAGCGCTGTCGAAAGCCGGTTCGAGGCGCTGCATGGGACGGCGCCGACGCCGCTGGTCGGGCGTGATGAGGAGGTCGACCTGCTGCAGCGCCACTGGCATCGCGCGAAAAGTGGTGAAGGTCGTGTGGTGCTGCTCTCAGGTGAGCCCGGCATCGGAAAGTCGCGCCTCACCGTCGCCTTGCAGGAGCGGATCCAGAATGAGCCACACACCCGCTTGCGCTATTTCTGTTCGCCGCACCTTCAAGACAGCGCGCTCCACCCGACCATTGCGCAGCTAGAACGCGCCGCCGGGTTGGAGCGCAACGACCCGCCTGAGAGGAAGCTGGATAAGGTTGCGGCCCTGCTTGCCCCGACCTCGCCGGAGGACGTGGCGCTGCTGGCCGAGCTGCTGTCGTTGCCGACCGAAGGTCGCTTCCCGCCTCTCCAACTGACGCCCCAGCGTAAGAAAGAGAAAACCTTTGAGGCGCTGCTTCGGCAGCTCGAAGACCTGACGCGGCAAGGCCCGGTGCTGATGCTTTACGAGGACGTGCACTGGATTGATCCTAGCTCACGCGAGCTGCTCGACCTTCTCATCGAGCGCATGTCGCGGCTGCCGGTGCTTCTGGTCGTCACCTTTCGCCCGGAATTTCAAGCGCCATGGACCGGGCAGGCACATGTCAGACTGCTTGCCCTCAGCCGGTTGGACCGTCGCGACGGCGCCGCGCTGGTCCAACGGGTCGTCGGCAACGGAGAGCTGCCGAGCGATGTTGTCGCCGAGATCATTGAACGCACGGATGGGGTGCCACTGTTCGTCGAGGAGCTAACCAAGGCGGTGTTGGAGAGCGGCAACGCCAGGACAGTGCTCTCAAGAGCTGCTGCGACGGCGTTGAACGTCCCCGCCACACTGCATGCCTCATTGATGGCGCGGCTCGATCGCCTCGGCTCAACCGTTAAGGAGGTCGCACAGGTCGGCGCGGTTCTCGGTCGGGAGTTCTCCTACGAATTGCTGGCAGCGGTCGCACAGCGGAACGCGGTTGAGCTCGATGGCGCTCTCGATCAGCTCGTCGGTGCCGGTCTGGTGTTCTGCCGCGGGACGCCGCCACTGGCCACTTACCTCTTCAAGCATGCGCTCGTTCAGGACGCAGCGTATGGCACGCTGCTGCGCGGTAAGCGTCAGGAGCTACATAAGCGTGTCGCAGACGTGTTGGAGGAAAAGTGGACCGAAATCACTGAAGCGCAACCCGAGCTCCTCGCGCACCACCTTCAAGAAGCTGGGGATTGGGCGGGCGCGCTCGATCACTGGGAAAAGGCGGGAAGGGCCGCCGTGGCCAGAGCTGCCACCCGGGAAGCCGTGTCGCACTTTGCCAGCGCTATTGATTGCAGCACGAGACTTGGCGATATGTCCAGCGGCGCCGAACGGATGACACATCTCCACCTTGCGATGGCCAATGCCTTGATGCAGGCTGAAGGGTATCGTTCTGCGCGCCTTGGGAAGACGCTTGAGGATGCACGACTTGCCGCCGCGAACACCGCATCGGTCCAATTGCAATGTGACGTTGCGCTTTCACTCGCTCCATTTTTTTATGCCACCGGGCGCAATCACGATTACCTGACCCTGGCCGAAGAGCAGCTCGCAAACGGTGCCGATCTCCTTCCAACGGCCTATCTGAGTGGTCTTTGGGCAACAAAGGGGATCGCTCATTCCAACCGGGGAGAAGAGCCGCTGGCAGTAGAGGCCTTGCGCAAGGCCCTAGATCTGATTGATCGGGTTGACCCAAGTCGTCGCATTTCGTTCGCCGGTGCAGATCAACGTGTATCTGCCCAGGCATATTTTAGCGAATCGCTGATCATATTGGGTTTCTTTGATGCTGCAGTTGAAGAGAAAGAGCGCCTGATGCAAAATTTTGACCAGCTCGATAAGCCCTTCGACCTCGCGTGGCATCTTCTCGTGCAGTGCCAATTGTGCGCGCTACTCGGCCAATACGAGGAATTACTCGATAACGCTACGAAGATCGTCGAGATTTGCGAACGGCATGGCTACACGGCGCGTCGAAGCAGTGGCCTCAGGTGGCGTGGCCATGCCCGCTCGCATCTAGGTGACATGGATGCCGGCATCGATGACGTCCGGGAGAGTGTGGTTCTTTGGCGTGGGCAGGGCGTCGTATTTCATACCCCTGAGAAAGCATGCGAACTTTGTGATCTTCTCCTGCGGGCCGGTCGCATCGAAGACGCATCGCAAATGCTTGATGATGTCGATACCCTCGTTTTCGATACGGACGAGGCGAGCTATCTGGCAGAATGTATTCGCCTTCGTGGCCAAATCGCCGCGGGCAGAGGTGAGCTGACGGGCGCCGCGCACCTATTCGAAACAGCAATTGCCACTGCCCGTCGGCAGCAAGCAAAACTCTTCGAGCTTCGCGCCTCAACGCAACTGGCACCACTTCTGGCACGTCAAGGTCGTGTCCATGAGGCAGCGACGCGTCTGCAAGCGGCGGTCCACACATTTAACACCAGGTACCCAATCGTCGACCTCATCGCAGCACAAAGGGCGCTGGACGTCCTTTGCCATTGAGGTCGCACAATCTGCGGCGGTTCCGACAACGCTTGCTGGAAAAGGAGGCCGGCATGGATGGGCAAGCCGCCGAAGCTGAAAGGTTCTTGGAGGACGAAACGCTGGCCGCCGCCATCATGGACATCAGGTTGTTTCGCAGCCGCGAAAAACATTGACGGCCCGCAACGTCATAGCCCACCAGGTTTAAGATCCGTATGTTGTGATCCATGAGATCTGATTCCCTTGCGGTCCCGCCAGTCCAGAATGAGGCGGACTACCTTGACTTCATGGGTCCAATGACTGAGTACCCGCGCCTTGCCTACGGCACGAAAGCCGTTCGCAGGGCAGGCGACCGACTGGCAGAACCTATTCAGTTCGGACAAGACATCACTGTCGGCCAGTACGTGGACACACTCGAAATCTTCTCAATCGCCAATAGCTGGCGCGACTCGCACTTTCTGCCGATGCGGAGCGTTCGGTTCTCTGTCGGTCACCACATGAGAGCCCTGCGACTGAAGGGCGACATGGCATCCCGCCCGAAGCGTATCGCATCCATTCGTCGGAAGCTTCGCGAGTCCACCACCAATTTGGACACCATGAACGACATCGGCGGTTGCCGAGCGATCATGGCCGACATCAAAGGTGTTCGCTCGCTTCTCGCATCGATGCGAGACAAGTTCCCCCATGATATCCACTCTCGGGAATTCAACTATATCGATGAACCGAAGCCGGACGGCTATCGAAGTCACCACATTGTTTTCAAGTACCGACCCAGAGATGCCGACACTGAGGCTTTCGAAGGACGACGCATCGAATTGCAAGTTCGGACCAGACTTCAGCACTCATGGGCGACTGCAGTTGAGGCTGTCGGGCTGTTCCGGGGCCAGGATCTGAAGCACGGAAAGGGCGATCAGGACTGGCTACGCCTTTTCGAGCTTATGTCGGCGGAATTCGCGCACGTTGAGCAGTGCCCCGTTCATATCGATGTTCCGGATCACAATGACCGGGTGCAGGAATTGCGGGATATCAACAAGCGTATAGGTGCGACCAGCATACTAGAAGGCATCAAGAATCTTACCCATTATTCAGAAAACTTTGAACAGCCAACAGAAAAATCTCGATACTATCTGCTCCAATATGGCAAAGATCATAACGTGACCATCCAACCATTCTGGACGCTTATGTTAGGCGCACGGACACTGGAAGAGATAGAGCTGAAAATCGAGCTAAGGAGCAATGGCGCAAAGGCTGTCTTGGTCGAGGTAGATAAGGTCGACAAGCTTGGTGAAATGTATCCGAATTACTTCGGAGACGTTTCCTTATTTGTTCGCAATCTGAAATCCATCTGCACGGGAATGCGGCTGTCGAATACAGTCTAGTCTATCGAGCTGTTGAGAACTCGTTGGCCTCGAAAACATGGTGATGCACGCGGCCGGTGAACATCTTGAGCAGCTCTCCGGTCACGTCGCGGCTCTGAAAGCGAACGTCGGACTGCAGCGCCCGGCTGCAAGTGTCCATGTCGGGATAGCGAATGGCAAGCGCCATGGCATAGACGGGAGCGCCGTCGTCCCGCGCGGTGCCGTCCAGGACGCGCACCTCTTCCGCCCCAGGAAATTGCGTCCACAGCGGCACCAGCCTTTCCCTGACGAAGCGCCGGAATTCGCTCTCGCGTCCGGGGTGGATTTCGCCTTCGAACAGGGCGTACCGAATGATCATGGCGAGGCTTTCCTGATTTTCTGCGCTTGGGATGGCCGCCGGCCGGCAAGGGCAGGCGCGGTGCAATTCGTGGATTTGTGGTACGAATGCGATGCGGGCGCATCGCGTGTTACGCCCGCATCGCCTGGCTCCTATTTACCCCAGATCTTCTTGTATGCGTCGCGGTAGCCATTGCCGGGGTCGAACGCATTGGTCGGGCCGCCGTCGAACTCGACATTGTCGGCCGTCACGACATGCAGCGGCGACAGATAGCCCGACCATTTTTCGCCAGCGATGGCGCGGTTCAATTCGTCGACCAACTGCCAGCCCTGCAAGTTGAGTGGTTCGGCGACCGTCACCTTCTGGAACTGGCTGGCGCGAATGCGCTGATAGGCCGATTCCGAACCATCGCCGGCGGCGACATTGATCGGCGCGTCGGTGCCGGCTTTGCCGGCGGCGGCTAGCGAGGGTCCCATGAAGTCGAAATAAAGGTCGTTGATCGCCAGTGAATGCGTCCAGGCATCGCCGTATTTCTGCAGCAGCGAAGTGGTCAGCTGCGGCATGCGCTGAGAGGTCTCGGCGATCGGCGTATCGACATATTCGAGCACCTTGCCGCCTAGCCGCTCGATCTCCGCCTTCATCTTGTCGGCTTTGGCGATGGCGATGGCGTAGGTCGAATCGGTGAATATAACCACGCCGGGCTTGCCCTTGGCATCGGCGTAGGCCCAGTCGGCCGCGGCCGTGGAGACTTGCATGGCATCCGTCGACACGTTGGCGAACACGCCGCTTTTCTCGTCGGGCCCGATCACCGGTCCGGCATGCCAGGAGACCAACGGGATACCTGCGGCCTTGGCCTGTTCCAGCGCCGGCGCCTGCTCGACCGCGTCAAAACCGTTGATGACGATGCCATTCGGCTTCAACGCCATGGCCTGGCCGAAGGCAGCGGTGCGGCCGCCGATCGAGCCGGCGCCGTCAATCACCTTGACCTCCCAGCCGATCGCCTTGGCCGCTTCCTCGACGCCGTTGGTGACGCCCAGGATGCCGCCGTTCTTGAGATCGCCGGCGAGCACGACGATCGTCTTGCCTTGCTGCGCCTTCGGACCGGTGGTCGGGCCATCCCAGGCAGTGACCTTCTGCGCATATTTCTGGACGACCGCCATGGCGTCGGCCATCGCGTCCGCCCGAGCCTGGCCGGCGAAAAGGACAGGAGCAGCGATTGTCATGGCCATCAAGGCGACGGATGATTTCAGGAATGTTCTGCGTTGCATGTTGGTACCTCCCTTGGTTTCAAGAATTGCATGGTCTTTCAAAACTCGGCTTTCGATTGGAGTTGGCGACATGTCACCGGCTAATGTCGCCCGCCACCGAACCAACGCCGGCCGGATGTGCGTTGACGTAGATGGCGTAGAGGGATGTCTGCGCGGTGATGTAGAGGCGGTTGCGCTTGGGACCGCCGAAACAGACATTGGAAACGAGCTCGGGAACCAGGATACGGCCGATCAGGGTTCCGTCCGGCGCATGGACGCGCACCGAGTCGGCGCTGGAGGCCCAGATGTTGCCGTCGCGATCGACGCGAAAACCATCGAAGAGGCCTGCTCCGCATTCGGCGAAGGTGTCGCCTGCACGCGCCGACCGGCCATCGACGGCAAGGTCATAGGCCTTGATTGCGCGCGGCAGGCCGGGCACGTGGCTGGCGCCGCTGTCCGAGACGTAGAGGATCGTCTCGTCGGGCGAGAAAGCCAGGCCGTTCGGCTGCACCATATCGGTGATAACGGCGCTCACCTCACCTGAAAGCTCGTCGAACCGGTAGACATGGGATCCGCCGATCTCCGCCCTGGCGATCTTGCCCTCGTAGTGGCTTTCGATGCCGTAGACCGGATCTGTGAACCAGATCGTCCCATCGGATTTGACCACCACGTCATTGGGCGAATTGAACCGCTTGCCTGCAACGGTTTCGACTAGCGTCCGCCAACGCCCGTCATGCTCGAGCCGGGAGACACGGCGCCCGCCATGCTCGCAAGCAACGACGCGGCCTTCGCGGTCAAGTGTATGGCCGTTCTGGTAGTTGCAAGGGGTTTCGAAGACACTGACCGAGCCGTCGCTTTCGTCGTAGCGCAATAGCCGATCGTTGGGGATGTCCGACCACAGCAAATGCCTTGCCGCGGGAACATAGACCGGCCCCTCGGCCCAGCGGCTGCCGGTCCACAGCCGTTCGAGCTTGGCATGCCCGATCGTCAGTTTTCGGAAGCGATCGTCCAGAATCTCGTAGTCGCTCATGCCATTATTCCCGGATGGGTTCGGCTGGTCACTTCGAGGCCTGCACTACGGTCTTGGTCCTGGCCCTGTGAGCGGCGCCGCGCTTGCGCTGGGCGTAGCCGGCAATGCCGATGGCAACGAGCAGCGTCACGCCGTTGAACAGCGGCTCGACGAAGAACGAGCCGCCGAACTGCTGGATGCCGGAAATGCCGACCGCCAGGATGATTACGCCGGTCATCGTGCCCCAGACGTTGACACGTCCAGGCTTGATCGTGGTCGAGCCGAGAAAAGCGCCGACGAGAGCCGGCAGCAGATACTCCAGCCCGACGCTGGCTTGGCCGATGCGCAGCTTGGAGGCAAGCAGCACGCCGGTCAGCGCCGTCAGGAAGCCAGAGGAGATGAACGCCCCGATGACGAAGCGGCGTACTGGAATGCCGTTCAGCGCCGCGGCCTTCGGATTGGCGCCAATGGCATACACGTAGCGGCCGATCGGCAGATATTCGAGGATGATCCACAGTGCGACGGCGATGCCAAGCACGTAGAGGCCGGTGATCGGCAGCCCGAACACCATCGTGCCATTGAGCGCGTAGAAGCCGTTGGGCAACACGCCGACGACCTGCCGGCCGCCAGTATGCCAAAGCGCCAAGGAATAGAGCACGGTGCCGGTGCCGAGCGTGGCGATGAAAGAGTCGATGCGGGCGACTTCGACCAGCAGGCCGTTGAGGAAGCCGGTCGCGGCGCCGAGAAGCAGCACGATCATCACTGCCAGCGGCCACGGAAAGCCGAACATGGTCTGCAGACTGATGGCCAGGATGTGCCACAGCACAATTCCGTAGCCGACGGTGAGGTCAATTCGGCCCGATGCCATCGGGATCATCGCCGCCAACGACAACAGCGCGATGATCGCCTTGTCGGAAATGATCGAGCGCAGGTTAAGCAGCGTCGGGAACGTGTTCGGCAGCAGGATCGAAAACAACAGGATCAGCAACACCGTCAGCATAACCAGCCCGTAGACCGGCAGCAGCCGGATGACCTTCTGCCCCATGGACATATCAGCCATCTCGCCGCGGGTCGGTTCGAGGGCGCTGGATTCGATCGATTGCATGAGTTCGCTCCCAGAAAGATCAGGCGGCTTCGGAAGCCGATGCCGCGGTAATCACGGCGGATGTGGTGAGGTCTTTGCCAGTGAGTTCGCGAACGATCTGCCCACGCGAAAACACCAAGGCGCGATGGCAGATGTGGGCAATCTCCTCGAAATCGGTCGACACCACGACGACGGCGAGGCCCGCTTCAAGCGCGCGCCCGATCAGCCGGTAGATCTCGGCCTTGGCGCCGACATCGACGCCGGCGGTCGGGTCTTCGGCGATCAGCAGTTTTCGGTCGGTGTGCAGCCAACGGCCGACGATCACCTTCTGCTGGTTGCCGCCTGACAGTGCCTCGATCGGCAGATTCGGGTCGTTGGGGCGCAGCCCGACCGACCCGCCAATCGCCTGCGCCAGCGCAGCCTCTTTATGAGGCGCGAGGAAGGAAAACAGGCCGCGCTTGCCGGCGCCGGGATTGAGGAAACTGTTCTCGCGGATCGACAAGGATCCCGCGATTGATTCTTCGGTCCTATCGCGCGCGATCAAGCCGATGCCGGACGACATCGCCGCGATCGGGCTGGACAGGTCCGGCACAGCCCCGCGGATCGTCACCGTGCCGGAAAAGGCTTGGCAGCCAAACAGCGCCCGGCCAACCAGTTCCTGCCCGGCGCCGCGCAGGCCGACCAGGCCGAGCAACTCACCCTTGCGTACGTCGAAAGACACCGGGCCGGCGCCGGCGCAGACTAGGTCGCGCACGGCGCAGATCGTCTCGCCGGCCTGCGTTTGAGCCTTGCTGAAAACCTGGCTGACCGGACGGCCGACGATCAGCTCGACCAGTTCGTCCGGTTTTGTGTCGGCGACCTTCTTCTCGCCCACCAGCCTGCCGTCGCGCAGCACGGCGACGCGATCGGCGATGCGGAAAATTTCATCCAGGCGATGCGAGACATAGATCATGCCGACGCCGCGCTGCTTGAGCGGACGGATGGCGTCGAACAGCCGCTCGACCTCGTCGGCGGGAAGGCTGGCGGTCGGCTCGTCGAGCACCAGCACATCGGCCTCGGTAGCCAAGGCGCGAGCGATGGCGACCAGCGATTTTTCGGTGCGCGTCAGATCCTGGACCCGCGTCGTCGGGTCGAAATCGCAGCCGACGAGCTTCAGCGCCTCATGTGCCCTCGCCTCGGTCGATCGCCAGTCGATCAGGCCAGAGCGAAGCGAAAAGCCTTGGGCGAGGCCGACATTTTCTCCAACCGTCATCCATTCGATAAGACCGAGATCCTGGTGAATGAAGGCGACGGACTGGCGCTGGTTCGGCCGCGGCGGGCGATGGTGGTAGGGCTCGCCGCGAAACAGGATTTGGCCGCCATCCGGCCGGTAGATGCCGGCGAGCGTCTTGATCAGCGTCGACTTGCCGGCGCCATTCTCGCCGAGCAGCGCCAGGATCTCGCCCTTGTGCAGATCGAGCGACACGTCGGAGAGCGCGCGGGTGCCGCCGAACTCCTTGGTGATCGACTTGAACTCGATCAGTTTTTCCTCAGTCAAAAGCGTTCCTCCCGAGATCGCCAAAGGATGTTATCGATAACATTTCTGAGCGTCAAGCGACAAATCAGGGCTGACCGCTTAGCTGGTCTTGCCGTCGAGCAGGCGCATCATCTCAGCCGAATCCCTTGGCCCCAGTCCAGCCGCGCAGAGCAGGCGGTGGATCTCGACCACCTGCCCGGTCATCGGCATCGGCGTCTTGGTTTTCAGCGCGAAGGCCTGCAGCGAATCCAGATCCTTCAGCATATTATCGATGCGGCCGGTCGGCGAAAAATCGCGGGCAGCGAATTTTGCCATGAACTCCTGCATGATGCTGGAATCGGCCCGCCCGCCCTTGAGTGCCGCAGGAATTGCCTTCGGGTCTACGCCGCCGGCTTCGGCAAGCTTCACGGCTTCGGCGACAGCCTGGAACAGTACTGCGCAGAACAGCTGGTTGATCAGCTTGGTCGTCTGCCCTGCCCCACTTGGGCCCATGAGAGTGTAGTTGGTGCAGAGATGCCGCATCACCGTGCGCGCCTGTTCGAAGTCTTCAGTCTCGCCACCCGCCATGACGGTCAGCCTGCCGGCCAGCGCGCCGGGGACGCCGCCCGAAAGCGGGCAGTCGAGCCATTTCATGCCGGTCTCGGCAGACAGCTTCCCGGCCATCTGCGCGGTGTCGACAGGATCGATCGAAGACATGTCGATCAGCAGCTTGTCGGGCGATGCCGCAGCCGCGACACCGGCATCGCCGAACACCACCGAACGCACGACATCGGCATGGTTGAGACTGAGAATGACGAAGTCGTTCGCTCGCGTTGCCTCGGCGACCGACGCGGCGGCAGCAGCACCCTTTGCAGTCAGCGATGCAACCTTGACCTTGTCCAGATCGAACACCGTCACGGCTAGCCCAGTCTCGATCAGGCGGGTGGCGATCGCTGACCCCATGATGCCGGCGCCGACAACGGCGACTTTTGTTGGTTGCGTCATTTCAACGTGCCTCTTTCCTTCATCCTGGCAGGGTCGACCCCAAGTGCACCCAGGCCCTGCAACACTCTATCGGCAATCGTGTCGACGGGCGCGTCGATGTCCACTGTGACCACCAGCGGTTCGTCGCCTGGATGCTCCAGTGTGGCGAACTGGCTGTCGAGCAGCGCCGGTGGAAAGAAGTGGCCGCGGCGCTCGGCGAGCCTGGCTTGCAGCAGCGAGCGCGACCCCTCCAGGAATACGAAAAACAGCGACTCGCCCGCCGCATCGCGAAGCCTGTCGCGATAGGATTTCTTCAACGCGGAACAGCTGACGACTAGCCCGCGACCCTCCTCACGAGCCTGGCGCAAGGCTGCGCCGACCAGATCCAGCCAAGGCCAGCGATCGCCGTCTGCAAGCGGTATGCCCGCCGACATCTTTTCGACATTGCTGCGCGGATGCAGCGTATCGCCTTCAACGAAGGCAAGGCCAAGCCGTGCGGCGATCTCGACGCCAACTTTGGTCTTGCCGCAGCCGCTGACACCCATCACGACGATGAGCGCGGGTTCAAAGGCAGGTCGTGATGCCACCGTCGACATAGAGCGTGTGTCCATTGACAAAGGATGAGGCCGGTCCAGCCAGAAACACCGCCGCGCCGACAAGTTCGCCGACGTCGCCCCAGCGACCAGCCGGTGTGCGGTTGGTCAGCCACGCCGAAAATTCGGGATTGTCGACAAGCGCCTGGTTGAGCGGCGTCTTGAAGTAACCCGGCGCGATGGAATTGATCTGCAAGCCATGCTTCGCCCAATCGGCACACATGCCGCGCGTCAGGTTGCGCACAGCGCCTTTCGTGGCCGTATAGGGCGCGATGTTGGTCCGTGCCAGTTCGCTCTGCACCGAGGCGATGTTGATGATCTTGCCGCGCCGCCGCGGGATCATGTGCCGCGCCACTGCTTGTCCCACGAAGAACACGCTGGAGATGTTGGTGCGCAAGAGTTCCTCCCATTTGTCGGCGGGGAAATCCTCGAGCGGCATTCGGAACTGCATGCCGGCATTGTTGATAAGGATATCGATGGCGCCGATCGTCGCCTCGATCTCCGCGACGCCGTTCGCCACCGCTGCATGATCGGTGACGTCGAAGACGGCGCTATGGACCTTGTGTCCCTTCGCTGTCAGTGCATCCGCAGCCGTTTTTATTTTTTCGGCGCTGCGCCCGTTGAGCACGAT
This sequence comes from Mesorhizobium sp. M0047, assembly GCF_040323315.1. Taxonomy (NCBI): domain Bacteria; kingdom Pseudomonadati; phylum Pseudomonadota; class Alphaproteobacteria; order Hyphomicrobiales; family Phyllobacteriaceae; genus Mesorhizobium; species Mesorhizobium sp. M0047. Next base: position 64,985 of record NZ_JAMYUW010000025.1, read on the forward strand.
TTCGGCGCCGTGCTGCGCCAACCCCTCGGCCAGCGCCAGGCCGATCCCTTGCCCCGAGCCGGTGACCAGCGCCTTCATGCCGGTCAAATCGAACAACGAACTGCACAAACGCTCCTCCTGAGCAGTGTTTCCTGAAGCGGCCGCGATTTCCAACCTACCTGCCGCCAGTCCCTATTGACATGAATGTTATCGATAACATAGTCAATTGAAAAAATGCACAGGAGATGACGCCGTGACCGACATTTTGATGACAGGTCCCTATCCGGATTGGGACATGGGAGATCTTGAAGCGAAATATCGCGTCCACAAGCTTTGGCAGTCCGAGGACAAGGACGCGCTGCTCTCAAGCCACGCCGGCGCGATCCGCGCCATAGCTACGCGTGGCGAGCTTGGCGCAAGTGCTGCGCTGATGGCGAAGCTGCCGCAGCTTGAAATCGTTTCCTGCTACGGCGTGGGCACCGACGCCATCGACCTTGCCTATGCCCGGGCGAACGGCATTCGTGTCACCAATACACCTGATGTTCTAACCGAGGACGTAGCCGATATCGGCATCGGGCTGCTGCTCGCCGTGGCGCGAAAAATCCCGCAGGCCGACGCCTACGTACGCGATGGAAGCTGGCGCAAGGGCAATATGGGGCTGGTCACGCGTGTCTGTGGAAAAAGGCTGGGCATTGTCGGCATGGGCCGCGTCGGTGCGGCGGTGGCGAAGCGCGCCGCTGCATTCGACTGCACGATTTCTTATTTCGACAACCGCAAGCGCGACGATCTTCCCTATACGTTCGTCGGCGATCTGCTCGAACTGGCGAGCGATAGCGAATTTCTGATCGTAACGCTCGCCGGCGGCGAAAGCACGAAACACATGATTAATGCGTCGATCCTGGCAGCGCTCGGAGCAGACGGTATCGTCATAAACATTTCGCGCGGCAGCACAATCGACGAGACCGCGTTGCTCGCGGCCCTGGAATCCAGGGCCATAAAGGGTGCCGGGCTCGACGTGTTCTGGAACGAGCCAACCATCGACGAGCGCTTCCTGAAGCTTGCCAACGTCGTGCTGCAACCGCACCACGCCAGTGGCACGGTGGAGACCCGCAAGGCCATGGGTCAGCTCGTTCGCGATAATCTCGCGGCCCATTTCGGCGGACAGACCTTGCTGACACCGGTCGTCTGAGAAAGGATCACATCATGAAGTCGATCGTCATCCACGCCGCAAAAGACCTGCGGATCGAGGAGACCGATCCGGGCTCCCCTGGCGCCGGCCAGGTCGAGATTGCGATCGAAGCTGGCGGCATCTGCGGCTCGGACCTGCATTACTACAATCACGGCGGTTTTGGCGCGATCCGCCTGCGCGAACCGATGATCCTCGGCCACGAGGTCGCCGGCACGGTGAGGGCCATCGGCGGTGGCGTTTCCGCGCTGGCCATCGGCGACCGCGTCGCGATCTCGCCTAGCCGACCCTGCAATGCCTGTCGCTACTGCCTGCAAGGCATGCAGAACCAATGCCTCGACATGCGCTTCTATGGCAGCGCCATGCCGATGCCGCACATCCAGGGCGCCTTCCGCCAGCGCCTGGTCGCCGAGGCGTGGCAGTGCCACAGAATAGCCGACCACATCTCCATCAACGAAGCCGCGTTTGCGGAGCCCTTCGCGGTTACCCTGCATGCCATGAACCGCGCCGGCTCGATGCTCGGCAAGCGGGTTCTGGTCACCGGCTGCGGGCCGATCGGCGCGCTTTGCATCCTCGCCGCACGAGCCCACGGTGCGCGCGAAATCGTCGCCACTGATGTCATGGAGGGCGTGCTGGCGAAGGCCCTGGAGATCGGCGCCGATCGCACCATCAACGTCGCGACAAACAGCGAAAAGCTCGCCGCCTACAATGTCGACAAGGGTAGTTTCGACATGATGTTCGAGGCCTCCGGCAATGAACGCGCGGTGCGTGCTGGGCTTGATGTCCTGAAGCCGCGCGGCGTGCTCGTGCAGCTCGGGCTCGGCGGCGATCTGTCGATCCCGCAGAACCTCATCGTCGCGAAAGAGATCGAGATGCGGGGCACTTTCCGTTTCCACGAGGAGTTTGCGCTCGCCGTCGACCTGATCAATCGCCGCCGGGTGGACGTCAAACCGCTACTGACGGGCATCTATCCTCTCGACGAGGCGGTCGCGGCTTTCGACATCGCCGGTGACCGAAACAAATCCATGAAGGTTCAGATCGCGTTCTGAAGATCCTTCGGTTGCGCTGGAGGCACATCGCCTTAAATCACGTCGGCGCCAACCGCCGCCAGCGCAGCGTGTGCCACATCGAAATCCTGCTCGCCGGTTCCCGAACCGACGCCGATGCCGCCCGCAAGGCGTCCGCCGAAGCGGATCGGCAAGCCCCCAGGCAAATTGGTCACGCCGCCCTGCGAAGCGATACCGGCTGAGAGCGCCGCTTCGAACGCCATGCCGCCAGTAGCGGCGTTTATTGACGCTGCGGTGCGCGCCTTCGCCTGCGCCGTACGCATGCTGAGGAACCGCGCGCCATCCATGCGCAGGCTGGCGAGGACTTCGCCGCTCGCATCGACAACCACGAGACATTGCGGCACGCCCATCGTGACGGCGCGCGCTGCTCCGGCTGCAACGGCTTTCAAAGCACCGTCATGCGTGAGGGTGATGGTCTCGCGAAACATCGCTATTGGGCTGCCCTTCGCTGCGTTTGAATCCATGCAGGAACTCAGGTGCTTTCGCGCTCGACGACGCGATAGCCGGTGAGCACGATTTCTTGGCCGTGTCGTTTCTCGTCGCCTCGGATCACCTGGATCAATCTGCGCGCAGCCTGTTGCCCGATCCCGTAGCAGTCGACATTCACGGTGGTGATGCCGGGATGGCAAAAGGCGGCTACCTCGTAGTCGCCGAAGCCGGCAATGGCGATGTCTTGCGGGATCCGCATGCCCCGGCGCTTGCATTCCATCAGTGCGCCGAAGGCCGAAAGGTCCGAAACGCAGAGTACGGCTTGCGTGTCCGGCCAACGCTCCAGCATGCTGACGACGGCCTGGCCGCCCTGCTCGATGGATATCGGCGGCACGCCAAAGGAAACGAGGCGCCCGGTCGGCAGGCCGAGCTCCTCAATGGCTCTGACAAAGCCTTCGCGCCGCTGGCTGCCGCGCGTGTCGCGCGAGGTCGTGCCACCGATGTAACCGAATTTTCGGTAACCCTTCCTGGCGAGCGTCTTGACGAGAAGCCCCATCGCCTCCTCGTTGGAGAAACCAACCACTTGATCGATCGGCTTTACCGGCAACTCCCAGGTTTCGACTACTGGAATGCCGGCGCTTTTCAAAAGGCGGCGGGCGCGATCCGTGTGAGCGCCGCCGGTCAGGATGATGCCTTCCGGCCGTCGGCGGAGCATCGCTTCGATCAGCTTTTCCTCCTTCTCGACCGTATAGTCGGTGTAGCCGAGCAGAAGCTGGAGCCCCGTGCTCTCCAGTTCATCCGTAATGCCGCGCGCCGTGTCGGCGAAGTTGGAGTTGTTGAGTGACGGAACCATCGCGGCAACAAATCCAGTCTTGCGCGAGGAAAGGCTACCGGCCGACTGGTCAAGCACATAGCCGAGGTCGTTGACCGCGACCATGATCTTTTCCCGCGTCGCCTTGGAAACGCGACCGCCTTCCTTCAGGGCCCGCGAAACCGTCATGGTCGAAACACCCGCCCGCAGCGCCACGTCGACCATCGTCGGAGCGTAGCTCTCGCTCGGTTTCGATGAGGCTGCCTTGGCCATCAGCGCTCTCTACCGGCCGGCCGCGCCGGCCTGACAAGCGCCAGACACTCAGTCACGGGGTTTGTCTGGCGTCCGGCCGCGTTCATGCACCACCTCTCAGAATCGGATCGACTTCGATATGTTATCGATATCACCGCGAGCTGGCAACAACCAGGTCGTGTCCGCCTTGGGTTTCGGTCTGTGGAGATTTCCCTCCCAATTCCAGACTGCCTTTCCACTCGCTTTAGGCACAGCTTTGCGCCACAATCTCGGCCAGACCGGCTCGCGGCTTCCTGAAAGCAGACCTACCGGCGATGCCGCTGGAGCTCGCACCCCATGGAAACCTATCGCCCGCACCGCTCGGTGCTCTATATCCCGGCCTCCAACGACAAGGCGCTGGCCAAGATCGCGCAGCTGTCCTGCGACGCCATCATCATCGACCTGGAGGACGCCGTCGCTCCAGCCGACAAGATCGCCGCTCGCGGGAAATTGGCCGCGATTTTCGCCGGCCATGCCGACAGGCGTTGCGAGATGATCGTGCGCATCAATGCGGTGGCCAGCGAGTGGGGCGCCGACGACCTGCTGGCCGCCGCAAGCTGCGAGCCCGACGGCATTCTGCTGCCCAAGGTCGACACGCCGCGCGACCTGCTTGAGGCCGGCGATGTGCTCGATGACAACTTCGCCCCCGACAGCGTGAAACTATGGGCCATGATCGAAACGCCCAAGGCCATGCTCAACATCGGCACCATTGCCGAACTTGGCCGCGATCCCGCCGCTCGGCTGGCTTGTTTCGTTGCCGGAACGAACGATCTGGTGAAGGACACCGGCGTGCTGGCGACGCCGGACCGGCGCTATCTCGTGCCATGGCTGATGCAGATGGTGCTGGCCGCGCGGGCCGGCGGCATCGACATGATCGACGGCGTTTCCAACGATTTTCGCGATCTCGACGCTTTTGCCCGTGAATGCACGGAGTCGGCGGCCATGGGATTCGACGGCAAGAGCATCATCCATCCGGCCCAGATCGAAGCCGCGAACCGCGCCTTCGCGCCGTCCAAGGAAGCGGTGGCGGAGGCGCGCTTGATCAAAGATACCTTCGCCCTTGCCGAGAATGCCGGCAAAAGCGTGATTGCGCTGAACGGCAAGATGGTCGAGCGGCTGCACCTGGCGCAGGCCGAAAAACTGCTGGCAAAGGCGGCCGCCACCGGCGCATGATATCGGGCTTGCGGGCCGTGGTACTCACGACAGGACTGAAAAATGAAGCTCTACCGCTTTCTGACTGGCCCGGACGATGCCAGCTTCTGCCACAAGGTGACGGCCGCCCTGAACAAGGGCTGGCACCTGTTCGGCTCGCCGACCTATGCCTACGACAAGAAAGCCAAGACGATGTGCTGCGGCCAGGCAGTGGTCAAGGATATCGACGGGCAGGAATACGGGCCGGACACCAAGCTCAGCGACTGGTAATCGGCGCTCGCATCCACAGCCACCCGGCCAGCCAGGCGATCGCTGCCGCAAGCGTCATCAAGCCCAGGTCAAGCGCCAACTCCGGCACGAACGCCCGGAGCGCGATAGGCACCGCGCCAATGATATAGAGGGCGAGTGGAATGCGCGGCACGCCTCTTGCAACGACAAGAGAGGTTACAAACGCGAGCGTCCCGAGCAGAAAAAGAACTGAACTGACGACCAGAGCCAGTCCGAGAGGACCGGCGCGCAGCTTGATGATGGTCGCCAGAGGAAGTTTCGAAAATACGAGATTGATCACCACTTCCACACCTACCAAACTTGCCAATGCAACGAAGTTGATAACGAACGCGATGGTGCCGAACAGGCCCGCGCGCCGGCCAAACGCAAGAAACAGGCCTACGACAAGACCAAGCGCCAATATCTCAGCGACTGGCGCGAGAAGTTGCGTCAGATCGGTGGTCGCGATGAGCGCGCTGCGTTTAGCCGCGTTGACCAGAAGAATAAGCGCGCTTCCCACCCCGGCGGCGGAGGCAAGCCGATAAAGCTGGGCGCTGGGCGCAGCCGCGCTCGACTGGACAGTCGCGGAATTCTCCTCGCGCTGGGGTTCTTCGGCTGGCCTCTGAAGCGCAATGAGCGATTGCGGACGGCGCGGTTCGGCAGTTCTGGCGAGCATGTTCGTCTCCTCATAAGGGAAAACGGCAGCCGCGAAGACCGCATGCCTGTTCCGATCCCATTTGTAATCGCTGCTTACATACTCTTGCCTGCGTTGTAAACACTGATTACATTAATCGCGGATCGTGCTACATACGCGTGAAGCAGCTCTACGGAACGAAGGAAAAGAGATGGCAAAAGCCAAGACGCCTCGCCGCACCAGCTACCACCATGGCAATTTGCGGGACGCGCTGATCGATGCTGCAATTCAACTTGTCGAGGAAGGCGGCCCTGACCATGTGAGCGTGCGCGAAGCCGCAAAGCGCGCCGGCGTTTCCCCCGGCGCCCCCTTCCGGCATTTTCAATCGAAAACAGCGCTGCTGACCGCGGTAGCCGAACAGGCCATGAGCCGGCTGACAGAGGCCGTGGCCGATGCACTTTCAGAAGTCGACAGCGCAGATCCCATCGTGGCCTTCGAAGCAATCGGACAAGGCTATCTGGAATGGGCGATCGCCAATCCCACGCATTTCCAGGTCATCAGTTCCCGAACGCTGATTGATTTCGACGGGTCGGACAGTCTTCGCGGACAGAATGAGGCCATTCGCCGGAAGATGATCGACCTGCTGACCCAAGCGCAACAACAGAGTAAGTTGGCTGCGAACGCAGACTTCGATCATCTGGTTCTTGCCGCTCGTGCATTTGTCTATGGCTTGGCACGAATGGTGGTTGATGGTCATTTTTCGCAGTGGCATCCGTCCGAGCCGCCATCGCTCGCCCTGCGGAAGGCGCTGCATCTTTTCATCAGCCGGATGACCGACCTATCTGAAGCGAAATCTTAGAAGCCTTTGCCGCCGCTGAGTTCTGGGTCGACTTGAGAGGAGTAGACATTTCACGCGGCGTAGGAACCAGTTACTCGGCCGCCTCTTCGATCTTCTCCATGTCGTCATCGGACAGCCCGAAATGGTGGCCGATCTCGTGGATCAGCACGTGGGTGACGATGTCGCCCAGCGTTTCCTCGTTCTCGGACCAGTAGTCGAGGATGGCGCGGCGGTAGAGCGTGATGCGGTTCGGGCCTTCGCCGGTCTGCGGATTCCAGCGCTCGGCGATGCCGCGTCCTTCGAACAGGCCGAGCAGGTCGAAGGGCGTCTCCAGCGACAGATCGTCCATGATCTCGTCGGTCGGGAATTCGGCGATCTGGATGACGATCTCGCCGGTCAGCTTGCGAAAATCCTCCGGCAGATGGGCATAGGCCTCCAGCGCCAGGAACTCCATTTCGTCCATCGAGGGCGAGAGTTCGTCGTGCCAGGTGCGGGTCTTGTAGATGCGGGCCATGCTTTGTCCTTTGATCCGGGCATATAGGCTTTCGCACCGGAATCGGCAAATGAACGGGCTGATGCGCCTGCACCATCAGGTGGAGAGGAATAAATTCCCCATGACTCCGCTTGACTCTTCCGGCACCCTCTGGAATCTATAGGGAACATAACAGGAACAATTGTGAGTGGAAGCTGACCGTCATGGCGATGACCGCCGTGGCGCGGGAAACTGTTTTTGCCCTGCGCCGCCAGATCGCGAAAATCGAGGGAACGCTGCCCGAGCGCCTGCAGGCGCCGGCCGCAGCGACCCCTGATGCTGACGCCAAAACCGATGTCACGCCCAATACCGATCTCACAATCGTCCGACGTGGCATTGCCGCGGCTTTGCCGGATGCGTACCTGCCCACCGGCGTCGAGCGTCTCGATGCCGCCCTGAGCGGCGGCCTGCCGAAGGCAGCCCTGAGCGAAATCCATGGCACGCAAACCCGCGATGCCGGGGCCGTCGCCGGCTTCGCCCTGTCGCTCACCAGCCTGATCCTCAAGCAGGCGCAAGGGCTGCCGGTGCTGTGGATCGGCACCACGGAAATCTTCCGCGAGGCGGGCTTTCCCTATGCCAGGGGGCTTCACGCCTCGTTCGGCATCGAGCCGGAACAATTGCTGTTTTCCGAGGCGCCAAAACTCGTCGATGCGCTGTGGGTCGCCGAGGAGGCGGCCCGGATGACGGCGCTCGCCGCCGTCATCCTCGAAATTCGCGGCAATCCGCAGCGGCTGGACCTGACCGCGACGCGCCGGCTGCATGCGCGGGCGCAAGGTGCCGGCCGGCCGGTGTTCCTGCTGCGGCAGGCGGCAGAGCCCGAACCGACGGCGGCCCCCGTCCGCCTCATCGTCGCGGCGGCACCGGCAACGCCGCGAGACACCATTGCCGGGCCGCTCGCCGGCTCGATCGGCCACCCGGCCTTCACCCTCACCATCGGCAAGAGCCGCACGGCCCTGCCTGGACAATTCACACTGGAGTGGAACCCCGATGAACGCGCATTCGACGAAAGAGCGGGCGACGAAAGAGCGGGCGACGATAGAAGGGGCGAAGAGAGAGGCCGGGCAAAGAATCCTGTCCCTCTGGTTTCCCTATCTGGCAGTGGAACGGATCCTGCGGCAGCGTCTGGGACGGTCCTGGCGTTCCCGGCCGTCGGATCACCTGCCGCCATCTCGTCCACCGCTCGTGATCAGCCATCGCGACCGCAACGCGCAACGCATCTCGGCCCTCGACGAGCGGGCTGAGGCGCTGCATCTGAAGCGCGACATGGGCATTGCCGATGCGCGCGCCATGCATCCGTCGATCGACATCGTCGAGGCCGATCCGGAGGCCGACCGCCGCCTGCTCGAAGGCCTTGCCGACTGGTGCGACCGCTACACCCCGCTGGTGGCGCTGGACGGGGCGGACGGCCTGTTTCTCGACGTCACCGGCTGCACCCATCTGTTCGGCGGCGAACGCGCCATGCTGGACGACATCCTGTCGCGCTTCTTCCATCAGGGGTTTGACGTTCGCGCCGGGCTTGCCGCGACACCGGGGGCGGCCTGGGCGGCGGCACGGTTTGCCGGTGACCGCATCGTCGATGGCGGCGAGGAGGAAGCGCTGCTGGCACCCCTGTCGCTGGCCGCGCTGCGCATCGAGCCGGCGACTCGCGCCAGCCTGGAAAGCGTCGGCCTGCGCACGGCGGGCGCCGTCATGGCGGCACCGCGCGCGCCGCTCGCCCGCCGCTTCGGCGCCTTGCTGCTCCTGCGCCTCGACCAGGCGCTTGGCCGTCTCGACGAGGCGGTGTCGCCGCGCCTTCCCGTCGCGCCGCTTTCGGTCGAACGCCATCTCGCCGAGCCCGTCACCCTGACCGAGGACATCGAACGTCTGGTGGGCATGCTGGCGACGACCTTGAAGACCGACCTCGAGCGCCGCGGCGAGGGCGCCAGGGCGCTGGCGCTGCTGCTCTTTCGCGTCGACGGCGCCGTCAGCCGCATCGCCATCGGCACCTCGCGGCCGATGCGCGAGCCCCGGCTGATCCAGAAATTGTTCCACGAGCGGCTGGCGGCGCTCGAACAGGATATCGATGCCGGCTATGGCTTCGATCTGGTGCGGCTTTCGGTGCTGACATCAGCCGCTTTCGACATGCAGCAGGCCGACTTTGCCGGCGAGGTGATCGACGACGGCGCCGATATCGCGCTGTTTGCCGACCGCATCCGCGCCCGGCTCGGCGATGGCGCGGTCCTGCAGCCGGTTGCCGTCGAAAGCCATCTGCCGGAGCGCGCCGTCGCCACGATCCCCTTCACCGAAGCGCCGCGCCGGACCACGCCGCCGAAGAGGCCGGACAGGCTGCAGGCGCCGAAAACCATCTTCCCGCCGGAACGGCCGATCCGGCTGTTCCGCTCGCCCGAACCCATCGATGTGCCGGCCACCGAAATGCCGGAGGGACCGCCACTGAACTTCCGCTGGCGGCGCGCGCTCTACCGAGTGACGCGAGCCGAGGGGCCGGAACGCATCGCGGCGGAATGGTGGCGCGAGACGCCAGGCGACGAAGCGGCATCGACACGCGACTATTTCCGCATCGAGGATGCCGACGGCCGCCGCTACTGGCTCTACCGTCAAGGCCTTTACGGCGGCGCCTCGCAGGTCCCGCCGCGCTGGTTCCTGCATGGTGTCTTCGCATGAACGCGCTGACCGTCATTCCCTATGCCGAGTTCGGCATCCAGTCGAATTTCTCCTTCCTGCGCGGCGCTTCCAAGCCGGAGGAACTGGTGGTCGCCGCCAAGCTTTTGGGCTTTTCCGCGATCGGGCTTGCCGACCGCAACACGGTGGCTGGCGTGGTGCGCGCCTGGCAGCAGGCCAAAGTGGAAAAGCTTTCCTACCACCCCGGCTGCCGGCTGGTTTTTGGCGACGGCACGCCGGATATTCTCGCCTATCCCAGGGACCGCAAGGGCTGGGGTCATCTCTGCCGCATGCTCACCCAAGCCAACCTGCGCGATGAAAACGAAAAGGGCGCCACCCTTCTCCAGCGCAGCGACCTGCTCGAATGGGGCGATCTGATGTCGCTGGCGGTCCTGCCCGATCTGACGGCGGGGGCGCAAGACCGTCTCGCCTTGCTTCGTGATCTCAAGCATCGTTTCGGCCGGAACCTGCGGCTTGGCGTTTCGCCCGACTATGCCGGCAATGACCGTTTCCGGATCGAGCAGGCAGCGGCGTTTGCCGAGAGCGCCGGCATCCCGCTGATGGCGACCAACGACGTTCTCTACCACACGGCCGAACGGCGCCCGCTGCAGGACGTGCTGACCGCGATCCGCCTCAACACACCCGTCTCCGAGGTCGGGCTGCAACTGGCCGCCAATGCCGAACGCCACCTGAAGCCGCCAATGGAGATGGCGCGCCTGTTCCGCAGGCATCCGCAGGCACTGGCCGAAACCTTGCGCTTTGCGCAGGAGCTGACTTTTTCGCTCAGCGATCTCCAGTACAACTACCCCGACGAACCGACGGAATCGGGTCTCGGGCCGCAGGCCGAGCTGGAACGGCTGGCGCGGGAGGGGGCTGCCGAGCGTTATCCCGCAGGCGTGCCCGCTTCGGTGACCAAGCGCATCGCGGAAGAGCTCGCTCTGATCGAGCGCCTCAACTACGCCCGCTATTTCCTGACCGTCTATGACATCGTCAAGTTTGCCCGCAGCCAGGACATTCTCTGCCAGGGACGCGGCTCGGCCGCCAATTCGATCGTCTGCTTCTGCATCGGCATCACCGAAGTCGGGCCGGACAGGATCGACACGCTTTTCGAGCGCTTCATCTCCGAGGAGAGGAACGAGCCGCCGGATATCGACGTCGATTTCGAGCATGAGCGACGCGAAGAGGTCATGCAGTACATCTATACGAAGTACAGCACCAAGCGCACGGCATTGGCCGCCGCCGTCATCAGCTACCGCGGCCGTTCGGCGCTGCGCGAAGTGTCCAAGGCGATGGGCCTGTCGGAGGATGTCAGGGCGTCCCTGTCCGGCTCGATCTGGGGCTGGTCGACCTCGGAACTCGGCGAAAAGGAAGCCCGCGCCGGCGGGCTCGATCGCGCCGATCCGGTGTCGCGGCATGTGTTGGAACGCGCCAACGAGATCATGGGATTTCCCCGCCATTTGTCGCAGCATGTCGGCGGCTTCGTCATCACCAGGGACCGGCTCGACGAGATCGTGCCCATCGTCAAGACGGCGATGGACGAGCGCAAGATGGTCGAATGGGACAAGGACGATCTCGACGCGGTGAAGATCCTGAAAGTGGACGTGCTGGCGCTCGGCATGCTGACCTGCCTGAAGCGCGCCTTCACCTTGCTGGAGGAGCACTATCCCAATGCACGGGATGAATATGGCCGGCCCTATGTGCTGGCCACGCTGCCGCCCGAGGACAGGAATGTCTACGACATGATCTGCCGCGCCGACACGCTCGGCGTCTTCCAGATTGAATCCCGCGCCCAGATGTCGATGCTGCCGCGCCTCAGGCCGCGCGAATTCTATGATCTCGTCATCGAGGTGGCGATCGTGCGGCCCGGGCCGATCCAGGGCGACATGGTCCACCCCTATCTGCGCCGCCGGCAGGGCAAGGAGAAGGCCGAGTATCAGAAGGCGGAATTGAAGGAGATTCTCGGCAAGACGCTGGGCGTACCGCTATTCCAGGAACAGGCGATGAAGATCGCCATCGTCGCCGGCGGTTTCCGGCCGGGCGAGGCCGATGAACTGCGCCGCGCCATGGCCACCTTCAAACGCACCGGCACGATCGGCAATTATCGCCGGCGCATGATCGACGGCATGGTTGGCAAGGGATACACCAAGGACTTCGCCGAACGCTGCTTCAAGCAGATCGAAGGCTTTGGCGAATACGGCTTTCCCGAAAGCCACGCCGCCTCCTTCGCGCTGCTGGTCTATGCCTCCTGCTGGTTCAAGACCTTCTATCCCGACGTGTTCTGCGCCGCGATCCTGAATTCGCAGCCGATGGGATTTTACCAGCCGGCCCAGCTGGTGCGCGACGCCCGCGACCATGGCGTCGACATCCGCGACGTCGACGTCAATTTCTCGGTCTGGGACTGCACGCTGGAGAAAGCGCCTTTCGATCCGGCCCGCATTCTCGCGCGCCATGCCGAGATGCGCGGCGTCATCGAGACGGATCATGCGCTGCGTCTCGGATTCCGCCAGATCAAAGGCCTTTCCAAGGAGCGCATGGAGCTGTTCGTCGACCGGCGCGGCGACGGCTACGTGTCCGTCAGGGACGTCTGGCTGCGCTCCGGCCTGGATGTCGGCGAGATCGAGAGGCTGGCGCAGGCCGACGCCTTCCGTTCGCTTGGCCTCGATCGTCGTGAAGCCTTGTGGGCGGTGCGCGCGCTCGACGGCAAGAGCGCCGCCGAAAGGCTGCCGCTGTTCGATCAGCCGGCACTCCGCCTGCGCGACCTGGAGCCCGAGACGAAACTGCCGAGAATGCCGCTCGGCGAGCATGTCATCCACGACTACCGCTCGCTCGGCCTGTCGCTGAAGGCGCATCCGGTCGCCTTCCTGCGCGAGCGCCTCGACCGCGCCGGCGTCACGCCCAATGCGAACCTGCCTTGCGTGCGCGACGGCCGGCGTGTCTCCGTTGCCGGCCTCGTGCTGGTGCGGCAGCGCCCCGGCAAGGGCAATGCGATCTTCCTGACGCTCGAAGACGACAAGGCCGTCGCCAACATCATTTTCTGGCAAAGAACCTTCGACCGCTACCGGCCGATTGTGATGGGCGCGCGGTTCATTCGGGTCACCGGGAAATTGCAGTCGGAATCGGGTGTGGTCCACATCGTCGCAGAAAAGGTCGAGGACCTGACGCCTTGGCTAACCGTGCTTCTGGAGAAGGTCAGCGAAGCTGGATCGGCGGTCGCCGGTCCTCAGGAACGCACTGCCAGAAGTCCGGATCGCGACAGTCGACCCACAATCCGGAGCGCACCGATCCGACAGGATCTTGCGGCATTATCGGGAGAGGCGGAACAAGTGATGCCCAAGGGGCGTAATTTTCAGTAGTGGCAAAAACGATGTCAGCGGGACAGCACCCCCCTCTGGCCTGCCGGACATCTCCCCCGCAAGGAGGGAGATCGGATGTCGCATCGGCCTTCGCCAATCTCCAACGTCTGAAGGCTGGCGGCACGCACGAACTGCCAATCTCCCCCCTTGCGGGGGAGATGGCCGGCAGGCCAGAGGGGGGTGCTGGCCCGCCAGCCACGGCAATTTCTGCGCCGCACGGCGCTCGAATTCAGCCCGGCCCACCCAGGCGCGGCGGCGGGGGGGCCAGCACATCCTCCACGGAGAGCGTCCGCGCTTCCGAGGGCAGCATGATCGGAATGCCGTCCCGCACCGGATAAGCGAGCTTGGCGACCCGCGAGACCAGCTCACCACGCTCCGGATCCCAGGTCAGCGGCCCCTTGGTCAGCGGGCAGGCCAGCAGCTCCAGCAGCTTGGGGTCGACATTGACCTTCTTCCCGTCACGTCCAACCGCCGCCATAAGATTCTCTTCCCAGCCAGTTGCGGGCCTAAGATGTGTTGAGTCAGGTCAGGCCGAGCCGAAAACGGCTGATACCGAGAACCGGAGCGGAGCGTACTTTGGGTACGTGAGCACCGAAAGCGCAGGAAGCCTCCGTTTGCAGGCCGGCCCGACCTGAATATCGGCACATCCTACTGCAGGCTCGAGCCAAAGTCCTCATTCTCGCGCGCCAGCGCCATTTCGGTGATGGCGATCAGCGTTTCGGCTCGGGTCTTCAGGTCGGCTGCTTCGAGCAGCGCCTGTTTCTCGGCCGGCCCGTAGGGCGCCATCATCGACAGCGCGTTGACCAGCATGGCGTTTTCGGCCCGGCTGACGCTTTCCCAGTCGGCTTCCAGGTCGTTGGCCTGCAGATAGGCGCGAAATGCCTTGAGCAGCGATGGCCGGTCGATCTCGTCGGCCGCCTGATCCTCATCGAGATCGGCCAGGAAGGGCGCCAGCTTGGCCTGGCGAAACGGCGTCTTGACCGTCAATTCGCTTGCAATGCGAAACCGGCACACGCCCTGCAACGAAACCAGATAGCGGCCGTCACCGGTCTCGGAAAAGGCAATGATGCGCCCGGCGCAGCCAACATTGCAAAGCTCCGGCTCGCCGTCGGCACGCAGCGCACCATCGAGCCTGGGCTGGATGACGCCGATGAGCCGCGAGCCGGTGATGGCCTCGTCCACCATCTGCAGGTAGCGCGGCTCGAAAATATTAAGCGGCATGCGGCCCCCCGGCAGCAAAAGCGCACCCTCGAGCGGAAAGATCGGGATCGTCGATGGCAAATGCTTGGCGAGCCGGTAATGCGCGTTTCCCGCTTGCACCTCATTCCTCCGATCGCTTCTTCACGAAGCGCATGCATTAATCTGGCGCGCTGATCGCCGACGCCAAGCCCGTGCGGCAAAACAACACCAAGGTCAGGAAAACAGCAGCGCCGACAATTTGCGCCGCGCCGCAAGCGTCGCCTCGTCGGTCATGCCCCAGGCCTCGAACAGCTGCAGCAATTGCGTCCTGGCGCCGTCCTCGTTCCAGGTCCGGTCGGCCTTGATGATGGCCAGCAGATTATCGGCCGCCGCGGTGCGGTCGCCGTTGGCGTTCTGAATCATGGCCAGATCGAAACGCGCCTGATGATCCGCGGGATTCTCCGCCAGGCGGCGCTCGAACTCGGCCGGATTGCCAAGCGCCGCCGCTTGCGCGGCAACCGCCATCTTGGCACGCAGGGCGGCCAGCGGCGGCGCATCCTTCTTGGCTTCCGGCGCTGTTGCCAAAAGTGCCTCGGCGCCTTGCACGTCGCCAGCCTCGAACAGCAGCTCGCCCAGGCCGCCGATCGCCTCGACGGTCTCCGGCGCCTGCGCCAGGATGGCATCATAGATGTCGGCCGCGGTCTGCATGTCGCCGGCGTCGCGCGCTTCCGCAGCCGCGGCCAGCGCCTCGGCCACCGGCGGCGCGCCATCGCCCTTGCCGCCGACCTTGGTGATGAATTCGGCGATCTGGCTCTCGGGGATGGCGCCCATGAAGCCGTCGACCGGCTGGCCGTCCTTGAAGGCTATGACCGCGGGAATCGACTGGATGCCGAGCTGGCCGGCGATCGACGGATGATCATCGATGTTCATCTTGACCAGCTTGACCTTGCCACCGGCGGCCTTGACCGCCTTTTCCAGCTGCGGCGTAAGCTGCTTGCAGGGCCCGCACCAGGGCGCCCAGAAATCGACCAGCACCGGTTGGCGGCGCGATTCCTGGATGACGTCGGCAGCAAAAGCGGCGGTCGTCGTGTCCTTGATGACATTGGCAGGGGCAGTGGGCGCATCGCCAAGCGCGACCTTCGCCGGCGCCGGCGCGGTGCCGCCATACTGCACCGATGTGGTGTACTGGCCACCATTGCCGCCGAAGGGGCCGCCAAACGGATTGTTGTCGCTCATCTCTTTAACCCTTCCGTAGCGGGCCGGCTGGCAGCCGGCGCCATTTCCTTCAGACCATCGGTTTCAAGCCATCCATGTGGCGATCACGCGGAGACTTTCAAGATAGCAGCATCGTGCCCGGTTGCCTCGACGAATCTGATCAGGTCCCCTGCGGCGATCGACGTCGTCGCCTCATTGGTCAGCGGATGCGCATTGATCACCGCGTGCTCCATCAAATCCTTGTCGAGCACGAGCTTGACCCTGTTTGCGGTATCGTTGATGACGCCAAAGACCGTGACAGCGCCCGGCGTGACGCCAAGCAGCTCCATAAGCATCTCCGGCCTGCCGAAGGAGACGCGGCTGGCGGCGCCAATCACCTGGTGGATCTGCTTCAGGTCGACAACCGCGTCCTCGGCGACGGTGACCAGGAAGAAATTGTCCTTCTTGTCCTTCAGGAACAGGTTTTTCGTGTGCCCGCCGGCGATTTCGCCGCGCAGCGCCTGTGAATCGGCGACCGTGTAGAGAGGCGGATGGCGTTTCGTCGACGTGATGATCCCGAGTTCGGCAAGAAAGGCCATCAGGTCGGCTTCGGTCTTCGGCATCGGTTTGTCTTCGCCCGGTTTCTCAGCCATGCCGTTTACGGCCAATGGGGCGGCCGACACAAGACCGTCATGCGACATCACGGTGAGCGGCACCGCCCTTCGCGGTGCCGCCGCCGCCCGCCGCTCGCACGCCTCGCCACGGTGCCGGCGACTTTGCCGACGTCGCCCGCCGTGTCACAAAAAAGCCTGCGATTTCCCTGTTGCAATCGCCGCGCTCTTCAGCCATATAGGCCCGGCTTGCGGCCAAGACGCCGTGTGAGCGGGTGTAGCTCAGGGGTAGAGCACAACCTTGCCAAGGTTGGGGTCGAGCGTTCGAATCGCTTCACCCGCTCCAAATCTTCTTTAGATTTGAAAAGCATCAAGGGCCCGGGTAACCGGGCCTTTTTGCTGTCTGGGTCCGGGGGAGTTCTTAGTTCGGCTTGCAATTGCGATCCTGATCGCCGACGACCAGCCTATCCGAAGGCAAGCGTGAGGACTCCTTAGAGCCTCTTTCGTGCCGCTGGATGCACCGTGGATTTTCCCCAATTCCAGGCATCGGATCGAGCGCCGCGCTGGCTGAGATGCCCGCATTCCGCTTCTGCTGAGCGGCGCCGCGCTGGTGTCGATCTGGAACGGCGTCTTTACGCCTGGCGTTCTCGAGCGTGGACGCAAGGACCGCCAGACGATCGCAAAAGCGGGCTTCCGGATTGAGCGGCAAATCACGGAGCGACGCACGAACTGCTGGCATGCGCCCAGCGTTCGACGTATGATTGCCGCTCAATTTCGGGAGGAAAGAGCCATGGACGCAGTGCCTCAATGGCGCCTCGCGGGCGATTGGTTCGACATCTGCAGCTGCGACATCCCTTGCCCGTGCGAGTTCGCCCAGCGACCAACCGGCAATCACTGCCAGGGCGTGCTCGCCTGGCATGTGCGCGAGGGTCAGTATGGCGACGTGAAGCTCGACGGCCTGACGCTGGTGGCGCTCGGCGAGTTCGAAGGCAATCTATGGGCCGGCGAGGCAAAAGCCGTGATGGGCATGTACCTCGACGAGAAGGCGAATGAGTCGCAGCGCGAAGCCCTGCAGGTAATCTTCGGCGGCCACGCCGGCGGCTGGCCGGCGGGCTTTGCCGCCAATGTCGGCGAGATGCGTGGCATGGAGTTTGTGCCAATCACTTTCGAGGTGGCAGGCGACCTCGCCACCTGGCGAGTCGAAATTCCTGGCCTCGTCGTCGGTCGCGCGGAAGCGCTTTCCGGTCCTACGACACCGCCCGGCAAGCGGGTGCAGACAATCAACCCGCCGGGCTCGGAGGTCGGCCCAGGCCAGGTTGCCACCTGGGGGCGTTCTGTCGAGGTGAGCACCAAAGGCTTCGGGCTGGACTGGACGGGCACGGCCCGCTCGAGCAAGCACATTCCGTTCGACTGGTCCGGCCCGAACTAGGGCGTGCCGATGCCCGGCGCGTTCCCCAGGAAAACGTGGCGGCTCGGGAATTTGCGTGGCATTCCGCTCGGCCTTCTCGCGTCGCTCGTCGTACTGACGGCGGCGGCATGGGCGCTCACCCTCTACCAGACCTTCAGCATGGACATGCCCATGGGCATTGCGGTGCGCGGCGGGATGGAGGGTATGGAAGGCATGGCCGGCATGGCGATGGCCGGAATTGCGGCCGACGGCTGGTCACTCGCCGGCGTCGCCGCCTTTCTCGCAGTATGGACCGTGATGATGGCGGCTATGATGCTGCCGGCCGCGGCGCCCATGATCTTTATGTTCGCGGCGGCGCAAGCCAGGCGCGGACGGCAGGTGGCCGTTCCGACCTGGATTTTCGTCGCGGGCTACCTTCTCGTCTGGGTGGCAGCGGGCCTTCTCGTGTATGTCCTGGTCCAGTTCGGCAGCGAGTTCGCGACAAGCCTCGATCCGCCCCAGCGGTCGAAATGGGCGCCGCTCGCGCTCGGTGCCACGCTTGGCGTCGCCGGCCTCTACCAGTTCACGACCCTCAAGCACATTTGCCTAAGCCATTGCCGCTCGCCGCTCGCTTTCGTTGCCCAGCACTGGCGCGACGGGCGAGTTGGCGCGCTTGAGATGGGGCTGCGCCACGGCCTGTATTGCTTCGGTTGCTGCTGGGCGCTGTTCGCCATACTGGTCGCATCGGGCGTCATGAGCCTCGCCTGGATGCTGCTTTTGACACTGATCGTCTTCGTCGAGAAGCTGATGCGGCGTGGCCGACGCTTCGAAGCTGCTTTGGGCATTGCGCTAATTGCCCTCGGGATCGCCGTATCGTACGGGGTGATCGAGATGCCTTGGACAAGCGGCTAGAACCGGATGGTTTCAGGTCGATTCGATCTGAAATTTGAATCCGCCTCTAAATCAAAGAGCTTCGGCATGGCGAATAAGAAGCTGTGTCCCGTGACCGTTCAAGGCGTAGACTCGCAAAAAGCCGATGGCTATACACGGCAAATGCCTACGTTTCCCGCCGACCAGGTCTATGTGCGTGTTTGCCACGTCAAGCAGGGCTATGAGGACCGCGAACAGCACATTGCAAGGCAGGTCGCTCGTCATGGTATCCCGGCCACCTGGTATCTTCACTGGGATGTTTCAGATATTACTGACGAAGAGGTCGAAAGGCTTACCGTGCCAGGCGCTCTCAAACTGGCGGAACTGTCCTGCTCCTTGAAACACATCGGGATCTGGCGTGAGTTTCTGCAGACCGACAAGCCCTATTGTCTGGTCTTTGAGGACGACGTTTTCCTGGCGGCCAATTTCAATACAAAGTTTAACGCAGCTCTGGCGGAGCTCGGCGATCCAAACCGCAAGGCCGTCATCTATATCGGCAATGCCGGTACGTACTACATTTCGGCGTTCAAGTTGAAGCGCGGACAACATCTCTATCCAGCCCCTCACGGCAGATCCACCGATTCCTATATCATCACCCGCTCCGTGGCAGCCGAGAGGTGCGCCTGGTTTGATGCACGCAAGATGTCCGCGCCGATCGGCCACGAGATCGACGGTGCGGACGCGGCGCTCGGGGTGGAGGTGCTTTGGTTCGAGAGACCCTTTGTTGAGCAGGGCACGCACAATGGGGCGTTCTTGACGTCCATAAATCCCGACAGTCAACGGCCGCTTTGGTACAAGCGCATCGAGTGGCAGTATAAGAAATATCGCCGACAGCTCGTTGGCCATATGTAGCGCTCGCCGCGACCCGGCGGGGCTGCGCGGCCGAACCTGGTTTCAACCGGGTTTTGGGTCGACAACATTGACCGGGCCGGTGGGGGTACCTGACCGAAATCCCTTCAATCATCCTCCAGAAGTCACATAAAGTTACAGCAAGGAACGCTTCCCGCTGGACCTCGTTAGCTCTTCCATCAACCCAATGATGGAGAAAACCATGCAGGACATTTCCGGCAAGCGCGTCGCTATCCTTGCGACAAATGGCTTTGAACAAGCCGAACTTGAGGTGCCGCTCAAGAAATTGCGCGAAGCGGGCGCCGAGGTCGATGTCGTGTCGCTCGCAAGCGGCAAGATCAAGGGCTGGGACCACAAAGATTGGGGCCGCGAGGTGCCCGTCGACAAGATTTTGGACGAGACGCGCGCGGATGACTACGACGCGATCGTGCTGCCCGGCGGCGTTATCAACCCCGATCTGCTGCGGATCGAGCCGAAACTCCTCAATTTCATCAAATCGTTCTGGTCGGCCAACAAGGTCGTCGGCGCGATCTGCCATGCGCCCTGGCTGCTCGTCGAGACCGGAATTGTGAAGGGCCGCCGGGTCACATCCTACAAATCGATCAAGACCGACGTGATCAATGCCGGTGGTGTCTGGGAAGACAGCGCGGTGGTCACCGACCAGGGACTTGTCACCAGCCGCAACCCGGGCGATCTCGACGCGTTCTGCGACAAGCTCGCCGAGGAAATCAGGGAAGGGCGGCACGACAGGCGCGCCGCGGCTTAGCCCGCCCACCAGGCCGGCCCAGCCGAAGCCCAACGCAGCCGTCGCCAAGCTGGAATCGATCAGATAGCGGTTTCCGTCCGTTGCTCCCTGCGTCATCGCAGGGGCGATCGCTTCAGACCCGCGCCCGGAAAGGGCAGTGGTCGAAACCGCCGGGTTGTGTCCCGCGGCACAACGCCTGCCCCGCATCTGCCACTTGATCGTCGCTGTCCGGAATGCTCCGTTGCCGCTTCGGACATTCGGAGAAACCCATGACAGGCTTTGTCGACCGCCAGCGCGCGGCTCAACTGATGGATCGCGCCGGCATCGAGGCGCTGGTGCTGTGCGCGCCCGAGGCCTTCCACTATGCGACCGGCGCCTCGATCGGTCCGGCGGGACTGTTCCGGCGTGCCGGTGCCGGCTTCGTCGTCATCCCCGCTGGCCAGGACCTGCCGATCGGCGTGGTGGTCGCGGACTTCAATGCGGCGCAGCTGCAGGCGGCATTGCCCGATGCTGTCATTCGCAGCCACCCGGTCTGGATCGAAACCGCTGCGCTTGACGCCTCGACGTCCGGCCTAGCGCTGGTGCAACGCATCGAGGCTGGCCTGACATCGTCCGGCCGGGCGCCTGATTTCTCGCGGCCGGCGACTTTCGACCTGACCAATTCCGTCCGCGCGTTGAAGGAAATCTTGACCTGCTTCGGTCTCGACCGCGCAACGATCGGCGTCGATCTCGATTTCATCGCCGCCGCAGATTTCTTGGCCATGCAGTCGTTGCTGCCGGCCTGCATCATGGTTGATGGCTCGGCCGCGCTCGACAGGCTGCGGGCCATCAAGTCGCAACGCGAGATCGACCTTTTGCAGCAAGGCATCACCCTCTCGGAGGCCGGGTTGGAGCGGCTGCAGGTGGATGCGATGGCCGGTATGCGCCAGGCCGATCTCATTGCCCTCTACCGGGAAGGCGTCGCCGGCGCCGCGGCGGGCCTGTCCCATCCCGTGGCGACGGCCGAATATGTGACGCTGGGCGCGAAGGCCAAGGCTGCCGATGCGAAAGCCGTGCCCGGCGACCCGCTGAAGTGCGACATGGTCTGCACGGTCGGCGGCTACGCCTCCGACATGTCGCGAAACTTCACCTTCGGGCCGCCATCGGCTGAGCGGGCCGAGCTGCATGCGATCGCCGAACAGGCCTTCGAGGACGGGCTGGCATCCCTTGTTCCGGGGACCACGCTCGCCCACGTGCATCGCGTCGCCACCGAGAGCCTGGCGCGGCAAGGGCTGCGCTCCTATCGCCGCGGTCATTTCGGCCATGGCGTCGGACAATCGGTCTTTTCCGAACAATGGCCGTTCATTGCGGCCGACAGCGATGTCGCGATCGAAGCCGGCATGGTGCTGGCTTTCGAGATCCCGCTCTACATCGATGGCCTCGCCAGCTTCAATCTCGAGGACCAGTTCCTGATCACGCCGGATGGACCTGTCGCCATGAACCGCCTGCCGAGGCGGCTGGAGGTGATTGGATAGCGAAGGCCCTTGGGGCGCTCTGTGGTCGGCTTACTTCCGGGTGTCATACTGCGCCAGTGGTCATCATCCAGAATGGCCCACGTGGAGCCATGGCCTGCAAACATGCTAAGAAGTCTGCCTCGCAACCCGGGAAAGGATCATGACCGAAGCTGGCAGCCAGGAAGGACCTGATCCGGGCCACGATATGGAGGGCGCGATCCTGCCATGCGCATCCTCGACATCACTTGGCTGATCAAGGATTCCGGCAAGGAGATGGAGCCGCTCGGGGATTGAGGCTGCGCTTCTGCCTTCTCCCACAAGTGGAGAAGGAAAGAACGGGCGAGGCCAACGCCAAAACGAAAGTGGGAAGTAATGCTGGACATGGCACCATCGAAACAGGCAGCGGCATGGCTCGCTTCTTTTGCGCACGCGCTCGAAGCGGGCGATGGGGCGGCAGCGAGCAACCTGTTCGTCGACGACTGCTACTGGCGCGATCTCCTGATCTTCACCTGGAACATCACGACCATGGAAGGCCGCGACGCGATCGCCGGCATGCTCGAGGCAACGCTGGCGACGACCAGGCCGACGGCATGGCAGCTGACCGGCGAGGCGACTTCGGAGGAGGGTACCATCGAGGCCTGGCTCAGCTTCGAGACAGCTGTGGCGTCAGGAGAGGGCATCATGCGGCTGCGCGATGGCCGCTGCCGGACATTGTTTACCGCGATGACCGAGCTCAAAGGGTTCGAGGAGCGCAAGGGGGCAAAGCGTCCGCTCGGCGTCCGCCACAAGGCCGATCCCGAGCGTGAGACCTGGTCGGAGGCGCGGGCGCGCGAGACACGCAAGCTTGGCGCCGAAGAGCAACCCTATTGCCTGGTCATCGGCGGCGGCCAGGGCGGCATCATGCTCGGCGCGCGGCTGCGCCAGCTCGGCGTGCCCACCATCGTCATCGAGAAAAATTCAAGGCCCGGCGATTCCTGGCGCAACCGCTACCGTACGCTCGTGCTGCATGACCCGGTCTGGTACGACCATCTGCCCTACATTCCCTTCCCGGAAAACTGGCCGGTTTTCACGCCCAAGGACAAGATGGGCGACTGGTTGGAAATGTACACGCGCGTGATGGAGCTCAACTATTGGCCCGCCACGAACTGCCTCAGCGCCAGCTATGACGAGGCGGAGAAAGGCTGGACCGTGATGGTCGATCGCGCCGGCCGGCACATCACGCTGAAGCCGAAGCACATCGTCTTCGCCACCGGCGCCTATGGTCCACCGCGCCGGATCGACCTGCCGGGCGCCGATCGATTCAAAGGCGAGCTGCTGCATTCCAGCCAATATGACAGCGGCGAGAAGTTCCACGGCAGACGCGTCGCGGTCATCGGTGCGGCAAGCTCCGGTCATGATGTCTGTGTCGATCTCTGGGAAAGCGGCGCCGACGTCACCATGATCCAGCGCTCGCCGACCACCGTGGTCAAGTCGGACACGCTGATGGAGGTCGGTTTCGAGATCTTCTCGGAGAAGGCATTGGCGCGCGGCATCACCACCGAGAAAGCCGACATGATCGTCGCCTCGATGCCGTTCGCGCTCGTACCCAAGGGCCAGCGGGCTCTCTACGAGGTGATCAAGGCGCGCGACGCGGCCTTCTACGACCGCCTGCGCGCCGCCGGCTTCGCCATCGATTTCGGCGACGACGAGACCGGCCTTCTGATGAAGGCCTATCGCACCGGCTCCGGCTACTACATCGATGTCGGCGCGTCCGACCTGATCATCGACGGCAAGATCGGCATCCGCAGCGGCGTCGCCATCAGATCGCTGACGCAGGACGGCATCCTGTTCGAGGACGGCACCGAACTCGCCGCCGACGCGATCATCGCCTGCACCGGCTATCAGTCGATGAACGAGACGGTGGCGCAAATCGTCTCGCGCGAGGTCGCCGACAAGGTCGGCCCCTGCTGGGGTCTTGGCTCGGGCGTCAAGGGCGACCCCGGACCATGGCAGGGCGAGCTGCGCAACATGTGGAAACCGACCGCGCAGGAAGCGCTGTGGTTCCACGGCGGCAACCTCGCGCTGTCGCGCTTCTATTCGAAGTATGTAGCGCTGCAGATCAAGGCACGGATGGAGGGGATCGAGACGCCGGTTTATGGGGCGGTGAGCTGACGCTGCTGATCTCCCCCCTCGAGGGCAGGGGAATCGCACATGAGTACAAAGGGACTCTTGTGTGGTGTGCGGAAATCGATTCTGAAAGGACCTCTGGATGATCGG
>NZ_JAMYUW010000026.1:0-88727 GCF_040323315.1 Mesorhizobium sp. M0047
ATACTTCCGCACCGACACGGCTCGTCCCGGGTACATGTCCCGGGCAGGGCAAGGCGGGGCGGCACCGAACGCGCGCTACTGGCGGCCCCGGCATTTTACAACCACCGCCCCGCAAACCTCCCGGGGCGCGGGCCTGTCTTTCAGGTATTTTTGTCGTTCAGCCCTTCAGCTTTGCGTTGCACAGGCTGTAGAAGCCGCCGCCCTTCTGGATCCACTTGAGGCCGCCAAGCGCGTTGGCGTCCTTGAGGGCATAGTACTGGTCGAGGCAAGTATGCATACGGCCCTTGCCGGGGGTCTCGCTGGCATATTTCGGCGAGATCGCGGAGGGGAAAGTGACGCCCTTGGGCGCAACCGTGGTCGGCTTCGCCGGCTCTTTGGTGTAGCTCGCCTCGTCGGCGGCCGGCACGGTGTCGTCATCCGACGCGCTGGCCCCGCATTCGGTCTTGCGGAAGTCGTTCCACTTCATGCCTTTCAGCGTGTTGGCCGTCTTGGCAGCCTGATACTTCGTGCTGCATTCGGCCATGCTCAGACCTTTGCCGCTAGTATCGGCGGGAGCCGCGGCAGCCTTGGTGGTTGCCGGCTTGGCGGCGGCCGATGCACCGGCGGCGCATTCGGACTTGCGGAAATCGTTCCACTTCATGCCGTTCAGCGTGCCGGCAGCCTTCGCCGCCTGGTACTTGGCGCTGCATTCCTTCGCCGTCAGACCCTTGGCCGTGCTGTCCTCGGCCGCAGCGGCCGCCTTGGCCGGCTTCGTCTCGGCAGCCTTCTTGGTGTCGGCAGCTTTCTTGGTGTCGGCTGCCTTCGTGTCGGTTGCTTTGGTTTCGGTTGCCTTGGTGTCGGTCTTGGCTGCGGCGTCGGTGCCGCACTGGGCCTTGCGGAACTGGTTCCAGGTCGCCCCGGCGAGTGTCCCGGCATCCTTGGCGGCGTTGTATTTCGTGCTGCACTCGGCCATCGTCAGTGCGTTGGCGGGCGCGGCCAGAAACAAGGTCGCGACGGCGAGGCCGGTCAAAGTGGCAAGTCGGTGGATGAGCATAGCGTTTCTCCGTTGCAGCAGCCCATGTTACGTCCCGGCGAATCAATAACGCTCAACGGTCGGTTGCGCCAGATACTAAGTAGCGTATATATCGCCGAAAGCTGGGCTTTGCCGATAAGGTGATGAAATCGTTGCCCGTTGCCGGCTTCAGAGCAAGAGTTTCCAGGTGCATCTGCGCTGAAAGGTTCGCATGACTGGTATTTTGCAGCATGGCAGTTTCAGCATGTTAGGTTGCAGCCATGTTGTGTGCAGTGCACAACAATGATTTTCTAAGGATTGGTAACATATAATCACACAATGTGATCATGGCGCCCTGGCCAATTGTGGCATGACGTGCCGGGGAAGAAACGTTGAGGAATCGGGCTAGCATGGCAGGGAATTATTTCGGCACGGACGGCATTCGCGGGCGCGCCAACAAGTTTCCGATGACCGCGGAAATCGCGATGCGGGTCGGCATGGCCGCCGGTCTCTCCTTCCAGCGCGGCAGCCACCGTCATCGCGTCGTGCTCGGCAAGGACACCAGGCTTTCTGGCTATATGATCGAGAATGCCATGGTCGCCGGTCTTTGTGCCGCCGGCATGGACGTGTTCCTGCTCGGCCCAATCCCGACTCCGGCGGTCGCCATGCTGGTGCGTTCGCTGCGTGCCGATATCGGCGTCATGATCTCGGCTTCGCACAATCCCTACTATGACAACGGCATCAAGCTGTTCGGACCCGACGGCTACAAGCTCTCCGACGAGATCGAGGAGCGCATCGAGAGCATGCTCGACAAGGACATCGAGCTGGCGCTCGCCGATTCCGACGGGCTTGGCCGCGCCAAGCGCGTCGACGGCGTGCATGACCGCTACATCGAATTCGCCAAGCGCACCTTGCCGCGCTCGATGTCACTCTCCGGACTCAGGATCGTCGTCGATTGCGCCAATGGCGCGGCCTACAAGGTGGCGCCCGAGGCGCTGTGGGAACTGGGCGCCGAAGTCGTCGCCATCAATGTCGAGCCCAACGGCTTCAACATCAACAAGGAATGCGGCTCGACCCATCCCGCCGGCCTGCAGAAGAAGGTGCACGAAGTGCGTGCCGACATCGGCATCGCGCTCGACGGCGATGCCGACCGGGTTGTCATCGTCGATGAGAACGGGGCGATCGTCGACGGTGACCAGATCATGGCACTGATCGCCGAATCCTGGCATCAGAGCGGGCGGCTTGCCGGCGGCGGCGTCGTTTCGACGGTCATGTCCAATCTCGGGCTCGAGCGCTTCCTCGGCGACATGAAGCTGCAATTGCACCGCACCAAGGTCGGCGACCGTTATGTCGTCGAGCATATGCGCGCGCACGGGCTGAATGTCGGCGGCGAACAATCCGGCCATATCGTGCTGTCTGACTTCTCGACCACCGGCGATGGCCTGGTTTCGGCACTGCAGGTACTGGCCTGCATCAAGCGGCAGGGGCGGCCGGTCAGCGAACTGTCGAAGAAGTTCGAACCGGTGCCGCAGCTTCTGAAGAACGTCCATATTTCCGGCGGCAAGCCGCTCGAGCAAGCGCCGGTCAAGGCAGCCATCGAGGATGCCCGTAACCGCCTCGGCAAGGCTGGGCGGCTGGTTATCCGACCCTCCGGCACCGAGCCGCTGATCCGCGTCATGGCCGAGGGCGACGACCCGCAATTGGTCGAGTCCGTCGTCAATGGCATCGTTGAGGTTATCTCCGAAACGCGCAGCGCAGCTTAGTCACAAGCCCGCCCCCGAGGGTGCCGCACTCATATCTTCGCCAACTCAAGCCCGCCCTTCCGGCGGGCTTTTTTGGTCGGTCCGGCGGTCGATTCCGACATCTTGAAAACCGCTCAACGATCCCTCGAAGTGTCGGGATTCGTGGTTAAGCAACAGGGTTAAACGCCTTTTAACCTTTGCACTTCATTATCCACGACTGAAAAGCAATTGCATTCGGACCGATGGCCGTTCCGAACTTCTCAGGGGTGACAAGCATGTTCAATACAGCCAGAAAGGTCCTGCTCGCCTTACTGTTCGCAGGTCTGGCAGGACCACTGTTCGCGGCCGACCTGCCGGAACCGGTAGTCGAGGAGGCTCCGCCTCCGGCCGTCTACGAGCAGCCGGTCGAAGTCGGCGGCTGGTACATCCGCGGCGACATCGACTATCACAAGTCGACCCTGCGCGGCATCGACTATATGACCTACACCGTCGATCCCTGTAACTGTACGGTCATTCCCGGCAGCAAGAGTTTCGACTTCGGCAAGCTCAAGGGCGGTTTCTCGCTCGGTGCCGGCGTCGGCTACAAGATCAACGACCATTTCCGTACCGATCTGACAGCCGACTACTGGTTCAAGTCGAACTTCAACGGCGGCACATCGGATATCAACGGAACATCGACCGAAGTGTCGAAAATGAGCGCCCTGCTGCTGCTTGCCAACGCCTATGTCGATCTCGGCACCTATAGTGGCATCACGCCTTACGTAGGCGCCGGCATCGGCGGTGCGCGCGTCAAGTGGGATACTGTCTATGACCCGAACACCACCGAGACTAACCCGGGAGCGTCCAACTGGCGCTTCGCCTACGCTCTGATGGCCGGCGCTTCCTACTGCCTGACCGACAAGATCATCCTCGACGCGGGCTATCGCTTCAGCCACATCCAGGGCGGCCGAATGTTCGAATGGGATGTCAGCAGCTCTGGCCCCGGCTTCGATCGCGGCATCAACACACACGAGGTTCGCGGTGGCCTGCGCTACCAGTTCGGCGGCAGCAACGGTTGCGCAGCGCCGGTCGTGGCCTACCAGCCCGAACCCGAGCCGATCTACACCAAGTAACACCCGGCATTAGCTGAAATTCTCGTGAGCCGCCCGGCACCAGCCGGGCGGCTTTCGTTTGGGCCCCATGTAATGAAAGCTCGCCCGAAATGAATTCGCTAACGCTCTGTTAGCCTTAACCGGCACTTAACCACTATGGTTAACAATGCTCCCTGAAACGATGGCTGCCGTTGCTATTGCCAGCGGGCCAAATTCGGGAGTCGGGGACCATGAGAATCATTTCGCGTGCGGCGCTGGCGCTTGGCGCCTTAGCCCTCTTGCCGCTGGCGCCCTTGCATGCTGCCGACTACAATCCGCCGATCTATGTCGACCAGGCGCCCGACTATGTGCCGGTCGAGGTCGGCTCCGGCTGGTATTTGCGCGGCGATATCGGTTACGCCTTCAGTCATCCGTTCAAACATGAGGAAACATCGAGCGGTCCGCTCGACAGTTTTACTGATGAGAGCAGCCTTTTCACAGGCAGCATCGGTATGGGCTATCATGTTAACGACTATCTCAGGGTCGAGCTGAACGGCGGGATTCTACCAACCGACAAATTCGGCGAGCACGCGAAGCTCGCCGCCACCTGCGACGGTCATACGCTCCAGGCCGACGGATTTGGAAATATCAATTCCGTTCCGGTCTCACAGGCATGCGATCTCTCCGACAACGCCTCCAACAAAGGCTACAGCATCATGGCCAACGGCTATGTGGATCTGGGCACTTACGTTGGGCTCACTCCCTATATCGGCGGTGGCATTGGTCTTGCTTACAACAAATATTTCAGAAGCATAGGCGCACGCGACTGCGTGGAAACACCGACCAATTCCGGCGGCACCGGCGGGTTTTTCTGCGACGATCCCGCCGGCTATGAAGGTCAGACCGACAGCGAGGGCAAGTTCAACCTAGCCTACTCGATCGGTGCAGGACTTTCCTATCAGGTCACCAAAAACGTTTCTGTAGATCTCGGCTACGAATATTTCTCGGTGCCGAGCGCAAAATACGTCGCCTTTGATGGCGGTGCCTTCAATATCCGCAAGGGTATCGACTACCAGACGGTCAAGCTCGGGCTGCGTTACGACCTCTGGTAAGTGCTACGCATAAGAAGAACAGGACGGGCGGATCCTCGGGTCCGCCGCTCCCGGTTTTGCGCCATGACATTTTCGTACAGATCGCCGGTATCCTGCCCGCGACAAAAACTTTCCTCTTGACGCCCGAGGCCTGAACGCATATCGCCGTCCGTGGGCCACCCCTCCCCAACGAGGGGCCACTATCTGGAAGGATAGACCACGATGACGACGCATGCGAAGCCCGGACTGCGTCCGGCAAACCCTAATTTTTCCTCAGGTCCCTGCGCGAAGCGCCCCGGCTGGTCAGTCGAGGCCCTGAAAACTGCAGCGCTCGGTCGTTCCCATCGCGCCAAAATCGGCAAGGCCAAGCTCGAACAGTCGATTTCGCTGACGCGGGAAATTCTCCAGGTCCCGGCGGACTACCGCATCGGCATCGTGCCGGCATCGGACACCGGCGCGGTCGAGATGGCGCTGTGGTCGCTGCTCGGCGAGCGCGGCGTCGACATGGTCGCTTGGGAGAGCTTTGGCTCCGGCTGGGTCACCGACGTGGTCAAGCAATTGAAGCTCGCCGACGTGCGCAAGATCGAAGCCGGCTACGGCGAACTGCCCGACCTCACGAAGATCGATTTCGACCGCGATGTGGTCTTCACCTGGAACGGCACCACGTCCGGCGTGCGCGTGCCGAACGGCGATTTCATCCCTGCGGATCGCCAGGGCCTGACCATCTGCGACGCGACTTCGGCTGCCTTCGCACAGAGGCTCGACTTTGAAAAACTCGATGTCGTCACCTTCTCCTGGCAGAAGGTGCTGGGCGGCGAGGGCGCGCACGGCATGCTCATCCTGTCGCCCCGCGCCGTCGAGCGGCTGGAAACGTACAAGCCTTCATGGCCGCTGCCGAAAATCTTCCGCCTGACCTCGGGCGGCAAGCTGATCGAAGGCATTTTCAAGGGCGAGACCATCAACA
The DNA here is from genome assembly GCF_040323315.1 of Mesorhizobium sp. M0047. Lineage (NCBI taxonomy): Bacteria > Pseudomonadati > Pseudomonadota > Alphaproteobacteria > Hyphomicrobiales > Phyllobacteriaceae > Mesorhizobium > Mesorhizobium sp. M0047. The sequence goes on from NZ_JAMYUW010000026.1 coordinate 5,859, forward strand.
CCCCCTCAATGCTGTGCGTCGAGGATTATCTCGATGCGCTCAACTGGGCGAAGTCGATTGGGGGCCTCGACGCGCTGATCGCCAGAGCGGACGCCAATGCGGCTGTCCTCGATCGCTTTGTCGCCAAGTCCGCGTGGCTCGGTCATCTCGCCGTCCAGCCGGCGACGCGGTCGAACACGTCCGTGTGTCTGTCCTTCACCGATCCGGATGTGTCCGCGCTCGATGCCGATGGGCAAGCGGCTTTCGCCAAGGGACTGGTGTCGGTGCTCGACAAGGAAGGTGTCGCCTACGACATCGGCGCCTATCGCGACGCACCGCCCGGCCTGCGCATCTGGTGCGGCGCGACCGTCGAGACGTCGGATCTCGAAGCATTGCTGCCCTGGCTCGACTGGGCCTTCGCTACGCAGAAGGCGTCGCTGAAAGCGGCGGCCTGAGATTTTCAGTGGCGGCCCTCGGCCGCCCATCCCCAACAATCCATTTCAAGGAGGCCGCTATGGCGCCCCGCGTTCTCGTCTCAGACAAACTCTCTCCCACAGCCGTGCAGATCTTCAAGGATCGCGGCGTCGAGGTCGACTATCTGCCCGATCTCGGCAAGGACAAGGAAAAGCTGCTCGAAGTGATCGGCCAGTATGACGGCCTCGCCATCCGGTCAGCGACCAAGGTCACCGAAAAATTGATCAACGCCGCCACAAAGCTCAAAGTCGTCGGCCGCGCCGGCATCGGCGTCGACAATGTCGATATCCCGGCGGCGAGCCGCAAGGGCATCATCGTGATGAATACGCCCTTCGGCAATTCGATCACGACAGCCGAACATGCGGTGGCGATGATCTTCGCGCTTGCCCGCCAGATCCCGGAGGCCAACGCTTCGACCCATGCCGGCAAATGGGAGAAGAACCGCTTCATGGGCGTTGAGATCACCGGCAAGACGCTGGGCGTCATCGGCTGCGGCAACATCGGCTCGATCGTCGCGACGCGCGGCGTCGGCCTGAAGATGCATGTCGTCGCCTTCGACCCGTTCCTGTCGGACAAACGCGCCGAGGAACTCGGCGTCGAGAAGGTCGAACTGGACGAGCTTTTCGCCCGCGCCGACTTCATCACGCTGCACACGCCGCTGACCGACAAGACGCGCAACATCATCGACGCCGCGGCAATCGCCAAGATGAAGAACGGCGTACGCATCATCAACTGCGCCCGCGGCGGGCTGATCGTCGAGGCCGACCTTGTGGCGGCGTTGAAGAGCGGCAAGGTGGCAGGTGCAGGCGTCGACGTGTTCGAGGTCGAGCCGGCCGAGCAGAATGCGTTGTTCGGCATGGAGAATGTCGTGGCGACGCCGCATCTCGGCGCCTCGACGGCGGAAGCGCAAGAGAATGTCGCGCTGCAGGTCGCCGAGCAGATGGCCGATTATCTGATCAAGGGTGCCGTCTCCAATGCCATCAACATGCCGTCGATCACCGCCGAGGAAGCCCCGCGACTGAAGCCCTTCGTCAAGCTTGCCGAAGTGCTCGGCGCCTTTGTCGGCCAGGTCACCGAAGACCCGATCACGGAGGTCGAGATCCTGTTCGACGGCTCGACGGCGACAATGAACACCCGCGCGCTGATCAGTGCCGCGCTTGCCGGGCTGATCCGGCCGCAGGTCTCCGACGTCAACATGGTGTCGGCGCCGATCATGGTGAAGGAGCGCGGTATCATCGTTGCCGAGGTCAAGCGCGACAAGTCGGGCGTGTTCGACGGCTACATCAAGCTGACGGTAACGACCGAGCACAAGACGCGCTCGATCGCCGGCACCTGCTTCTCCGACGGCAAGCCGCGTTTCATCCAGATCAAGGGCATCAATCTCGACGCTGAGGTCGGCCAGCATATGCTCTACACGACCAATGCCGACGCGCCGGGCATCGTCGGCCTGCTAGGCACCGTCTGCGGCGAGAACGGCGTCAACATCGCCAACTTCCAGCTTGGCCGCAACCGGCCGGGAGGCGATGCCATCGCGCTGCTCTATCTCGACGCGCCGTTCCCGGAGGCCGTCCTGGAAAAGGTCAGGAAGCACAAGTCGATCGACTCGGCCAAACGGCTGCAGTTCGACATCAACGCCGTGTGATCCCGGACTTGCCGTGAAGGATCGAAAGGCGCGGCCTGTTCCGCGCCTTTTTGTTCAGCGTGTCCTGGCTGTTGGCAGGTTTGCCGCTTTGCGCCCGCTGTATTCGGCAAGCCCGATGCCGCCCAGCACGAGCGCCAGCGCCAATGCCTGATAGAACTGGAACGTCTCGCCGACGATCAGCACCGACAGCAGCGTGCCGAAGATCGGCACCAGATTGATGAACAGGCCGGCGCGGTTGGCGCCGATCAGTTCGTTGCCCCTGATGTAGAAGATCTGCGAGATCACCGAGGCGCCGATCGCGGTATAGACGATGACCGCCCAGCCGCGCGCGTCGGGCACGATAACCTTGCCGGCAGCGATCTCCCACAGGAAGAAGGGCACTGAGGTAACGAGAGCCGCAACCGACAGGGCGAGCATCAGGCTCTGCCAATGCATCACCGGTTTCAACCGCAGCCCGACCGAATAGCCGCTGTAGAGAAACACGGCGACCAGCATGATGGCGTCGCCGAAATTGAGCTCCAGCGTCAACAGCCGGCGCGGGTCGCCGTGACAGGCGGTCAGGATCACGCCGACGATGGTCAGAACGACGCCGACAATCTGCGCCCAGTTCACGCGCAGGCGGAAGAAGATGAAATTGGCTGTCATGATCAGGATCGGCATAGCCGCCTGTTCGATCGAGACGTTGATCGCCGTCGTATAGTTGAGCGCCGTGTAGAAGATGGTGTTGAACAGAGTGAAACCGCTGGCACCGAGGCCCGCGAGGATGACCCAGTGCTTGCGCACCAGCGGCCAGTCCTTGCGTATCGTCTTCCAGCCGATCGGCAGCATGATCGCCGCGGCCAGCACCCAGCGCAGGAAGACCAGCGTCATCGGCGAGACGTGATCGACTGCCAGCTTGCCGGCCACCGAGTTGCCACCCCACAGCAAGGTGGTGAGCAGCAGGACTATGTAGGCGCTTCGATGCATCGTGGGATTCCGGCCGCGGGGCCGCGGTGGTTGTCGGCCTATTGCCCCCGTGCGTCCAAGTAAATGATGTTAAGCCCGAAAATTGTTATGCCTCAGGGCATTTTCGGCGGCAAAGAAAGGTCGCGCTCGCGAGGTCTTGACGTTATAGAGGCCTGTCGTTTCGAACCATATTCAAGCCGCTTGGCGGCGTCTCAAGGGAAAAGAAACATGGCCAATGTGGTGGTCGTCGGCTCGCAATGGGGCGATGAAGGCAAGGGCAAGATCGTCGACTGGCTGTCGGAGCGCGCCGATGTCGTCGTGCGTTTTCAGGGCGGCCACAATGCCGGCCACACGCTGGTCGTCGACGGCAAGGTCTACAAACTGTCGTTGCTTCCGTCGGGCGTCGTGCGCCAGGGCAAGCTGTCCATCATCGGCAATGGCGTCGTTTTCGACCCACACGCCTTCGTCGCCGAAGTGGCCAAGCTCAAGGCGCAAGGTGTCGAGGTGACGCCGGACCGCCTGAAAATAGCCGAAAACACAGCGCTTATCCTGTCGCTGCACCGAGAACTGGACGGATTCCGCGAGGACGCAGCTTCCAATTCCGGAACGAAGATTGGCACGACCCGTCGTGGCATCGGCCCCGCCTATGAGGACAAGGTGGGCCGGCGCGCGGTCAGGGTGATGGATTTGGCGGATTTGGAAACGCTGCCCTTGAAGGTCGACAGGCTGCTGACGCACCACAATGCGCTGCGTCGCGGGCTTGGCCATGCAGAAGTCACGCATGACGCCATCATGCAGGAATTAACCTCGGTTGGGCACGAGATCCTGCCCTATATGGACCGGGTCTGGAAAATCCTCGACGACAAGCGCCGGGCTGGGGAGCGCATCCTGTTCGAGGGCGCGCAAGGCACGCTGCTCGATATCGACCATGGCACCTATCCGTTCGTCACCTCGTCGAACACGGTCGCAGGACAGGCTGCCGCCGGCTCCGGCGTCGGCCCGGGCGCCATCGGCTATGTGCTCGGCATCACCAAGGCTTACACGACGCGCGTCGGCGAAGGTCCGTTCCCGACCGAGCAGAGGAACGAGGTCGGCGAATTCCTCGGCACGCGCGGCCACGAATTCGGCGTCGTCACCGGCCGCAAGCGACGCTGCGGCTGGTTCGACGCCGTGCTGGTGCGCCAGGCCGTCGCCGTCAACGGCATCAAGGGCATCGCGCTGACCAAGCTCGACGTGCTCGACGGGTTAGACGAGATCAAGGTCTGCACCGGCTACCGGCTCGATGGCGAGATGATCGACTATCTGCCGGCCAGCCAGGGCGCGCAGGCGCGTGTCGAACCGGTCTATGAGACGCTGGAGGGCTGGAAAGGCACCACCGCCGGCGCGCGCAGCTGGAACGACCTGCCGGCCCAGGCGGTCAAATATGTTCGCTACATCGAGGAGCTGATCGGTGCCCCGGTCGCGCTCCTTTCCACCAGCCCGGAACGGGACGACACGATACTTGTGACCGATCCGTTTCAAGACTAGTTTCTCAGCCTTTCCGGGCATAGCGGCTGATTTGCGGGGGCCGGCGCGGAAACAAAATACAGGTCGACTGAAGCATGGCAGATTTCGTTTTTGTTCTGAAGAAAGCGATAGACGGTCTCGGCGATCCGTCGCCAGAGATGCGGGCGAAGGTCTACGAAAAGGCCCGCTCTACGATCGCAGCGAAGATTGCCCAGCGCGATCCGCCGCTTTCGCCGGAGGATGTCGCAAAGCAGAAACGCGGTCTGGAAGATGCCATAGCGAACGTCGAGCGGGACTATGCCAAGAGCGTGCCGGAGACCGACCCGCTCGCGGAACTGGAACACATCTTTTCCTCGATCGATCGCAACAAGAACCAGCCAAGCCACACGCGGCAACCGGCCAAGGCGGAGCCGGCCTGGCCGGCACCGCCTGCGGCCAAGCCTGAACCTTATCAACCCGCGCCGCCACCTGCCGCCAAGGTCGAGCCAAGCTGGCAAAGGCCAACGCCGGCGCCTGCCCAGCCGGCTCGCGCCGATACGCCCCTTCCAGCTATGGACGCTGAGGAGGCCGACGACGGTGTCGATGTGTTTTCCAGCAACGAAGAGCCGGCGTCGGACACTTTCCAGCGCCTGCGCCCGGCGGAGCGTAAGCGCAGCTACGGCGGGCTGATCGCCGTCGCCGTCGCGCTTCTGGTCATCGCCGGTGGCGGCTACGGCATCTGGCTGAACAAGGACGCCTTCGGCAAGATGCTCGGGCTCGACGGCACGAAGGTCGCGACAAAGACCGAACCCGTGAAGCCGGCACCTGCCAAGCCGGCAACCACCGCCGCGGCGCCGGCGCCAGCACCAGCGCCCGCAGTTGGCGGCACGGAAGCTGAAAGCACGAAATTCACCCAACGGCTGACGCCGCAAGGCAGTGAAGTCGACCCGGGCCCGGCCGGCGGACAAAGCGGCATCGGCGAAGGCGAATCGGTCGCTGCGCTGACCACGCCGCCCTCGGCGACCAACGCGCCGCCGATTTCCGCACCGGCCGCCGGCACTCCTCCCGCGGCTACGCCTCCGGCGGCAGGTGCCGCCCCCGCAACACCGCCTGCCAACGGAGCTGCCCCGGCGGCGCCGGCCAACGCCGCCGCCACTCCGCCAGCACCGGCGGGTGCTGCGCCGGCGGCACCGGCCACCGCGCCGGCGGAAACCGCGCTGCCGGTCGGCCAGAAGGCGATCTTCTACGAGGAGCGCACCAGCACCGCCCAGGGCTCGGCGGAGCCGGGCAACATCGTCTGGTCGCTGGTACAGGAATCGCCCGGTGGCGACCTGCCGCCAGAGCCGGCGATCCGCGCCGAGGCGACCATTCCCGGCAAGGACATCCAGTTGCGCATGACGATCCGCCGCAACACCGACCAGACACTGCCGGCCAGCCATATCATCGAGATGATCTTCCTGACGCCGGACGGCTTTGAAGGCGGAGGCGTCGACAACATTCTGCGCGTCGCCATGAAGGGTTCGGAACAGGATGCCGGCAGTCCGCTGATCGGCATTCCGGCCAAGATCGCCGACGGCTTCTTCCTCGTCGCGCTGAACGACACAAAGGCCGACGAAGACGCCAACATGACCTTGCTGCGTGGCCAGGACTGGATCGACGTGCCGGTCGTCTACAAGACCGGCCGGCGGGCATTGCTGACCATGGAAAAAGGCATTCCCGGCGAGAAGGTGTTCGACGAGGCGATCAAGGCCTGGCAGGCGAAGACGGCGGGCTGAGAAGGGCGCCGGCTGTGGTGCGCTCAGAAGCCTTGGAACAGCATGTCGAGTGCGGCGACGATGTCGTCGTGGTGCTTCATAAGGTTCAGTCGACTTTCGCCTAATTCACTGGCAGGAACGGTGGCAATCAGATGTGTTGCCATAACCAGCTTTCGACCGTTGATCTCAAAGATCGGATGAAGCTTTCGCATCGGCGGTGGAACAGTCGCGATCGGCAGAAGCGGGACGACCGCCCGCGTTTTGAAGTAGTCGAGGAGCTCGGACTGACCGTCGAGCAAATAGCGGCCCTCGATTTGATCGCCGAAGACATCATAGCGGGGCATCAGAATTGCCGGTACTCTTCCAGCGGAATGCCCTGTTTTTCGACATAGTCATTCCACGCGTCCATGGTGGCGCGGTTCTCAAGTTTCCATAGGCGCGCTTTTTCGGCCGCCACCGCTTCCGCGATGCCAGCCTCTGCAGCGCGAGAGACATTCACGTCAAGGCCCTTGGCTTCCCGCATGAGATTCGAATCGATCGATAGATTTGCTGGCTGACGGGTCGCATTCACGGCAATCTTACGCATAGTAGCCTCCGCAACATGCGCATAATATATGCGCATTTTCGCGTCGCTGCAATAATCAGAAGGTGCTGATGCGGTGAGACTACCCTTCCATCTCTTCGCGCAGCATCTCCAGTTCCAGCCATTCCTCCTCCAGTGCTGCCAGCGTCGCGCGCTCCTTGTCGAGGGCGGCGATGGTTTTCTGGAACGAGGCTGGATCACGCTCGTAATAGGCCGGATCGGCGATGTTGTTCTCGAGCCTAGAGATCGACGCCATCACAGCTTCGATTTTCTTGGGCAGCGATTCCAGCGCGAATTTCTGCTTGAACGACAGTTTCTTCGCCGGCCCCTTTGGCGTTGTGGACTCGCTCTTGCCTGGTGCGGGCGCTTCACCGTTTTCGGCCTTCGCCCGTGCCTTGCGGTCGTCCAGCCTGGTGCCGCCGCGCTGCGCCAGCATGTCGGAATAACCGCCGGCATATTCGATCCAGCGGCCGTCGCCATCCGGCGCGATCAGGCTGGTCACGGTGCGGTCGAGGAAATCACGGTCGTGGCTGACCAGGATGACCGTTCCGGCAAACCCGGCGACCAGTTCCTGCAGAAGCTCCAGCGTCTCCATGTCGAGATCGTTGGTCGGCTCATCGAGAACCAGAAGGTTTGCCGGCCGGGCCAGCACGCGGGCCAGCAAGAGCCGCGCTCGCTCGCCGCCGGACAGTTCTCGCACCGGCGTGCGCGCCTGCTCCGGCTTGAACAGGAAATCCTTCATGTACGAGACGACATGGCGCTGCTCGCCATTGATGACGAGGTTTTCGCCGCGTCCGTCGGTGAGATACTGCGCCAAGGTCTCCTGCGGGTCGACCGCCTCGCGCTTCTGGTCGAGCGTGGCGATTTCCAGATTGGTGCCGAGCCGCACCGAACCGACATCGGGCTTCATCTCGCCGGTCAGCATCTTCAGCAGCGTCGTCTTGCCGGCACCGTTCGGCCCGACTAGGCCGACCCGATCGCCGCGCTGGATGCGAGTCGAAAACCCCTTGACCACGGTGAGATCGCCAAAGCTCTTCTCGATATTCTTGGCCTCGATCACCAGCTTGCCGGATTCTGCGGCATCGCTGGCCACCATAGTGGCCGATCCTTCGGCCCCGCGATGGCCGCGAAAACGCTGGCGCATGGTCTGCAATTCGCCCAACCGGCGCATGTTGCGTTTGCGCCGCGCCGTCACGCCATAGCGCAGCCAGTGCTCCTCACGCACGATCTGGCGGCCAAGCTTGTGCTGCTCGCGCTCTTCTTCCTCCAGCACCAGGTCGCGCCATTCCTCGAAATGACCAAAGCCCTTGTCCAACCTGCGGGTCTGGCCGCGATCGAGCCAGACCGTGGCGCGTGATACACGCTCGAGGAAGCGGCGGTCGTGCGAGATGACGATCAGTGCAGACGAGGTGCGGACGAGCTCCTCCTCCAGCCATTCGATCACGGATAGATCGAGATGGTTGGTCGGCTCATCGAGCAGCAGGATGTCGGGTTCGGGCGCCATGACGCGGGCCAGGGCGGCGCGCCTCGCCTCGCCGCCGGACAGGTCGTTCGGCCGCTCCTCGCCGGACAAGCCGAGATGCTCCATCAGATAGCTGGCGCGGTACGGGTCGTCGGCGGGGCCAAGTCCGGCCTCCACATACGCCCGGACACTGGCAAAACCCTCCATGTCGGGAATCTGCGGCAAATAGCGTATGGTCGCCGAAGGCTGGCGGAACACCTCGCCGTCCTGCGGCTCGATCAGGCCGGCGGCTATCTTCAGCAGCGTCGACTTGCCCGACCCGTTGCGGCCGACCAGCGCGATCTTGTCGCCTGCCGACGCCGTCAAGGCGGCACCATCGAGCAGCGGCGTGCCGCCGAAGGTCAGTTTTATACCGTCGAGATTGAGAAGGGGCGGGGCCATATCAGCTTTCAGGCAAGGGATAGGGATGGGCGAGCAGTATCGCGCGGCCGTGGCCCAGCGCGATTTCGAGGCGGCCCCTGACCTCATTGGAAATGGTCAGCGACGAGCCAAACGCCACCTCGACGTGGTTCAGCGGCCATTTGGCGCCGGTGACGGTCAGGCCGGCGAGTTGGGAAAAGCCGAGCACCGAAAACAACGTGCCGTCGGCATAGTCGAAGCCAGCCTTGCCGTGGAGCAGGGGGACGCCCTCCTGCGCGCCGCTGGTTAAAAGCACATCCGTCCCGGCCTCGGCCAGCCGCAGGGCCAGCGCCAGATGCAGGAAGGCGTGGTCGGCGCGCTTGCCGCCGAAGGCGCCGGCGAGCACCAGGCTGGTCGCACCGAGCTCCAGTGCGGCGGCGATGGCCAGTTCGCCATCGGTCTTGTCCTTTTCGGCCGGGAAAGTCCGGCGGGGGACAGTCGCGAGATCGTCCGGCAGATTGGCCGGCACGGAATCGAAATCCCCCACCCACAGTTCCGGGACAAGGCTGAGCAGCCGCGCATGGCCGATGCCGGCGTCGGCGGCAATCACCCGGGAGCCTTCGACCTGGCGGTCGAGCCGTGGCGTGCGGATGAGGTCGCCGCCAAGCAGGATGGTGAATGTGCTCATATCGTGTGGCCCTTACCAGCCAGGCGCCGGAAACGGAAGGCGGCAAACTCGCACTTGCGTGGAGGATCGGCCCGGCCTATGTGTCGAAACGCTCTAACGGGGTGCCGGACGCGATCTTCGCGGACCGGCTGAGAGGCAGTCTCGCCAACCCGCTGAACCTGATCCGGTTTGTACCGGCGGAGGGATTAGACGTTTCGGACAGTCCGACGCCTCAATTCCTTTCAATTCGAACGAAGGAGGCGCCGATGCGCACGCTCTTATACGCTCTTGTCTCAGCCATGACCTTGGTCTTGTCCGGACCGGCCTTGGCCAAGGACAAACTCACCATCTACACCTATGAAAGCTTCACCGCCGACTGGGGTCCGGGTCCCGTGGTGAAGAAGGAATTCGAGGCCGAATGCGGTTGCGATGTCGAGTTCGTCTCGGTCGCCGACGGCGTCGCGCTGCTCAACCGCGTCAGGCTGGAAGGCGCATCGACCAAGGCTGATATCGTGCTCGGCCTCGACACCAATCTGACCGCCGATGCCAAGGCCACCGGCCTGTTCGCACCGCATGGCGCGGTGGCGGACGTCTCTGTGCCAGGCGGCTGGAGCGACGACACTTTTGTCCCCTTCGATTACGGCTATTTCGCTGTCGTCTACGACACCGAGAAGCTGAAGAGCCCGCCGAAAAGCCTGAAGGAACTGGTCGACGGCAGCGCCGACGACAAGATCGTCATCCAGGATCCGCGCACCTCGACACCGGGCCTTGGCCTGCTGTTGTGGGTCAAGTCTGTCTATGGCGACAAGGCGCCGGAGGCCTGGGCCAAGCTGAAGGCGAAAGTGCTGACCGTGACGCCGGGCTGGAGCGAGGCCTACGGACTGTTCACCAAGGGCGAAGCGCCGATGGTGCTGTCCTACACGACCTCGCCGGCCTACCACATGGTCGCCGAGAAGACAGAGCGCTACCAGGCTGCCTCTTTCGAGGAGGGTGAATATCTGCAGATCGAGGTCGCGGGCATCACCACGACAGGGGCCAAGAACCCGCTGGCGGCAAAGTTCATGGCCTTCATGACAGGGCCGAAATTCCAGGATGCCATCCCCGAAACCAACTGGATGTTCCCGGCCGGGAAGACCGACAAGCCGCTCAACCCGGCCTTCGACAAACTGGTCAAGCCGACCAAGACATGGTTGTTCAGCCCCGAGCAGGTCGCCGCCAACCGCAAGGCCTGGGTGGATGAGTGGCTGACGGCGATGAGCAAGTAGGGCTCAGCCACATCGGATGTTTGCGCCAAGCCACCCCCCTCTGGCCTACCGGCCATCTCCCCCTCAAGGGGGGAGATCAGCTGCTTTGCTGGCGGCTCGTCCCCGGCAACGTCGGAGGTTGGCGAAGGCATGGGTAACGGCTAATCTCCCCCCTAGAGGGGGAGATGTCCGGCAGGACAGAGGGGGGCGCGACGGAGCGCAATCCTCGCTAAGAACCTCAAGTCAGGTGGCCCAGCGTGCAACGCGCGTCTGACCCCCGCATCACAGCTGGCATCCTGGCGCTCGCCGCCATCGCGCTGCTCATCGGCGGCGCATTTGCCGGCCTGTTTTTCGAAGGCGGCCACGACCTCTCTGGCGCCTGGGCAGCCTTCGATCCCTATCTCCTGCGCGTCGTGCGCTTCACGCTCTGGCAAGCGGTATTGTCGACGCTGCTCTCCGTCGTGCCTGCACTGTTCGTCGCACGCGCTATGTCGCGGCACCCACGCTTCTTCGGCCGCGCCTTCATCCTGCAACTGTTCGCCGTACCGTTGGCGCTGCCGGCCATCGTCGCGGCACTCGGCGTGCTGGCGCTTTATGGCCGCGCCGGCTATTTCGCCGGCGTTCTCACGGTGATCGGCGGCGGAAGCTGGCCGGGCATCTATGGCCTGTCCGGCATTCTCGTCGCCCATGTGTTCTTCAACCTGCCGCTGGCGACGAGGCTGTTCCTCGAGGCGCTGCAGACCATTCCATCCGACCACTGGCGGCTGGCGAGCCAACTCGGCATGGCAGCACGGCCGGCGTTCCGGCTGATCGAATGGCCAACGCTGCGTGCGGCATTGCCGGGTGTCGCCGGGCTTGTCTTCATGCTCTGCATCACATCCTTCACGATCGTGCTGACGCTCGGCGGCGGGCCGGCCGCGACGACACTGGAGGTCGGCATCTACCAGGCGCTGCGCTTCGATTTCGATCCCGCGCGGGCGGTGACGCTGACGCTGCTGCAGATCGCCTTGACCTTTATCATGGTGCTGGCCCTGACGCGGCTTGGCGCCAATGTGGTCGGCGACACCAACCTGCCAGTTGCCCAACGCCGCTATCTCTCCGTCAATAGGAGCGAGAGCTGGCTGAACGCCATGCTCATTGCCTTGGCGCTGCTGTTCGTCGTCGGGCCGATGGCAGCGACGGTGACGGCCGGGTTGAGTGCCGACCTCGGCCGGCTGGCCGGTGAGGCCACTGTCCGACAGGCTGCTCTGACCAGTGCGGTGCTGGCCTTGCTGTCTGCACTGCTCTCGGTGATGCTGTCGCTGGCGCTGACCATGGCACGGCGGGCACTGGCGTTGAAACGCCGGGCTGGCCCCCGGACAATGCTTGAGCATGTCACGGATACAGGCGCCGGCTTTGTCCTGGTCGTGCCGCCGATCGTCATCGGCGCCGGCTGGTTCCTTTTGCTGCGCCATGTCGGCGACGTCTTCGCCATCGCCCCGGTCATGGTCGTCACCGTCAACGCGGTGATGGCGATGCCGTTCGCCCTGCGCGCCGTCCGTCCCGCCTACGATGCGGCCAGCGAGCGTCACGAACGGCTCTGCGCACAGCTCGGCATTGCGGGCTGGAACCGGTTGGTGCTGGTCGACTGGCCGTCGCTTCGGCGGCCGCTCGCCACCGCCTTCGCTTTCGCCATGGCCCTTTCGCTCGGCGACCTCGGCGTCATTGCCTTGTTCGGCAGTGATTCCGTGCAGACATTGCCCTACCTTCTCCTGGCGCGCATGGGCAGCTACCGCACCGCGGATGCCGCCGGCCTGGCACTGCTGCTCGGCCTCGTCTGCCTCGCGCTGATCGTGGCGGCGCACTGGCTGGGAAGGGAGAGGGTCCGGGATGCTTGATGGAGAGGCCAGCGGGCTTAAAAAAGGCGCGCCTGTGCGGCTGGACAGGGTGTCGTTCAGCTACGGCGAGATGCCGCTCGTCTTCGACGTCGAGTTCGCCAAGTCGAAGATCACCGCCATCATGGGGCCGAGCGGGTCGGGCAAGTCGACCCTGCTCAATCTGGTCGCCGGCTTCGAGGCCCCACAGTCGGGCCGCGTGCTGATCGGCGGCGCCGACGTCAGCGCCGACCCGGCCTCTGCGCGGCCGGTATCGATGGTGTTCCAGGAGAACAATCTCTTCGCCCATCTTTCCGTCGAGCAGAATGTCGGGCTCGGCCGCTCGCCAGCCTTGCGGCTGACCGAGGCGGACCGCGCCGCGATCGCCGAGGCACTTGTACGCACCGGTCTCGGGGGCAAGGAAAAACGCCTGCCACGCGAACTTTCGGGTGGGGAACGCCAGCGCGTCGCATTGGCCCGCGTTCTGGTGCGCGACCGGCCCGTGCTGCTGCTCGATGAACCCTTCGCGTCGCTCGGGCCCGCTTTGCGCGACGATATGCTGGATCTGGTCGCCGCCGTTCATGCCGAGCGTGGCATGACGGTGCTGTTTGTCACCCACCAGCCTGAAGACGCTCGCCGTATCGGCGAGCACGTGGTGTTTCTCGACAATGGGATGGTCGCGGCAATCGGCAAGGCAGATGATTTCTTCATCGGGGCTGGTCCCGAAGTGTTCCGGCGCTATATCGGCGGGAGTGGCGGTGTATCACGAGATATTGCCCGGAAGCGGACATAATTTACGGTCAAACCGGCTCCAGGTGATGTGGCGCTTGCTTGCCATGACTGGAGGAGTGTGGCTAGGTCCGCCCTACTGGTCCGGCACAGGACGTGATTTGCCTGCAGCATCCGCCGCCCGCCCGAGGGACGTGCAACGGATGCTGCAGCAGTTTAAGATAGCGCATGACGTGTTCCGAAGATCGCCCCCGGTTTTCGTGGTTATGCGCCGGGACCCGAAAGGAAACCGTTCTGGCGATCGGCGTTGATAGACTACGAATGAATCCGCTGGCGCGTTTTCTTGCGCTGGCCGGTTTTGCCGTGGCGCTGGCGAGCTGCCAGATGTTCATGCCGCCGGAAGTACAGGAGTCCGGCTTCCAGCCTTCCGACAAGCCGATCACGGTCGACAACGTTGGCGCCAACAACAAGCTCGCCGAACTGGCCAAGGCGCAGCACCCGCGCATCCTGGCGACTTATGGCGGCGAATATTCCGACCCCAAGCTCGAGCGCATGGTCGCCAAGGTGGTCGGCAATCTGACGGTGGTGTCTGCCAACCCGACGCAGACCTATCGCATCACCATCCTGAATTCGCCCAACGTCAACGCGTTCGCGCTGCCGGGCGGCTATCTCTACATCACCCGGGGCCTGCTGGCGCTGGCCAATGATTCGGCTGAGCTTGCCGCTGTCATCGCCCATGAAATGGGCCACGTCACCGCCAATCACGGCCTGCAGCGCCAGCAGCTGGAGGCCGAGGAGGGCCTGGCGACGAAAGTGGTTTCCGATGTGCTGGGCGACAGCCCGACCGCCAAGGCGGCGCTGATCCGCGGCAAGCTGCGGCTGGCGCAATTCTCGCGCAACCAAGAACTGGAAGCCGACGCCATCGGCATCAAATCGATCGGCGAAGCCGGCTATGATCCTTTCGCCGCCGGCCGCTTCCTGCAGTCGATGTCGGCCTATACGGACTTCCGTTCGATCAGCGGCGCCACCGATGCCAGCCTCGACTTCCTGGCCACGCACCCCAACACGCCGCAGCGCATCGATCTGGCGCAGCGCCATGCCCGCCAGTTCGGCGCGCCGGGCGTCGGCTCGCGCGACCGCGATTCCTTCCTCGCCGGCATAGACGGCCTGCTGTATGGCGACACGCCTGAAGAAGGCTATGTGCGCGGCGAAACCTTCCTGCATCCGGGCCTCGGCGTGTCCTTCTCGGTGCCGCAGGGTTTCATCATCGACAATTCGGCGGCCGCGGTGACGGCAACCGGTCCCGGCGATATGGCGATCCGCTTCGATGGCGTCTCGATCGACAAGAACCGCGCGCTGACCGATTATATCCGCAGCGGCTGGGTGGCCGGTCTCGACGACAGCAGCGTTAGGCAGGAGACGATCAACGGCAACGAGGCGGCGACGGCGCATGCCGGCGCTGAAGGCTGGCAGTTCGACATTGCCGTGATCCGTGCCGGCGGCCAGGTCTATCGGCTGTTGACTGCGGCACCTTCGGCCAGCACCTCGCTGGATGCGGTCGCGCGTTCGGTCAGTGGATCGTTCCGTATCCTGAGTGCTGCCGAAAAGGCCGCGTTGAAGCCACTGCATATCCGCGTCGTCACCGTCCAGCCGGGGCAGACGATGGGTTCGCTTTCGGCTCAGATGGTTGGCGTCGATCGCAAGCTCGACCTGTTCCGCGTGCTCAATGCTCTGTCGCCGGGCGCCGCGGTTTCCGCCGGCGACAAGGTCAAGATCGTCACCGACAAATAAGCGCTCGCTGCAAATTCATTTGCTGAACGTCTGTTACGGATCAGGCGGCAGTCGCCATGAACTCCGGGTTCTGCTTCACCAACGCCACCTTGAGCTTTTCCATGGCGCGGGCCTCGATCTGGCGGACACGTTCCTTGGAAATGCCGAGCGTCTCGCCGAGCGCTTCGAGTGTCGCGCCCTCGTCATTCAGCCGGCGCTCCTCGATGATCCTCAACTCCCGTGCGTTGAGCGCGCGCAGCGCCTCCCTCAGCCATAGCGAGCGGCGCGCGACATCGATCTTGTCTCCGACGATCTCGTCGGGTAGCGGATCGTCGGAGACCAGGAAGTCCATGCGCTCGGTCGAACCCGCATCATCGGCAACCGGCATGTTTAGCGAGGAATCGGGTGCCGACAGGCGCGAATCCATCATCGCCACATCGGCTTCGGAGACGCCGAGTGTCTCCGACACTTCGCGGTATAGGGTCGCGTTCGACAGCGGCTCGGCGCCATTCGCCAGCCGTGCGCGCAGGCGGCGCAAGTTGAAGAACAGCGCCTTTTGGGCCGAACTGGTGCCGCCGCGCACAATCGACCAGTTGCGCAGGATGTAGTCCTGCATCGAGGCGCGGATCCACCACGTCGCGTAGGTCGAAAACCGCACCTCGCGCTCCGGCTCGAAGCGGGCTGCGGCTTCAAGCAGGCCGACGTGGCCCTCCTGGATCAGATCGCCGAGCGGCAGGCCGTAGTGGCGGAATTTCGAGGCCATGGAAATGACCAGCCGCATGTGGGCGACGGTGATGCTGTGCAATGCGTTCTGGTCGTTGTCCTCTTTCCAGAGCAATGCCAGGCGATGCTCTTCGTCACGTTCGAGGTAGGGAGCCTTCATTGCCGCGCGAACCATGATCCGTCCTGCCGTGTCTTCCATCATGAGGCGCTCCCTGGCTCAGGCGATGCGGATGACTTTGCAAACTTGGCTGGCGCCCGGTTGAAATGGCGGCGTCGTGCCCTAGAACTGCCAGAACGTGCGGTACGCCGGAAAGGTTCCCTGGTTGTTGCCGGGCGGATCAGGTTGCTTGAACGATGTCTGCAGGACCGGTGACAGCCTCGATCGCCGCCAAGAAACGCCATTTGGAGAATCCAATTTCAGAAACGTGTAATTTTCGAAATCCGGTTCCTTATTTTCTCACCTCGCATCTGGCAGTTTCCAGCGCTCACGCAATGCCGGATATCCGGCCAAGGACGGGATCACAGAAAAATGAAATGGCTGAAGTCGCTCATTATCGCCGGAACGCTGCAGGCTCTGGCTGTCACCGCAGGCAATGCCGGCGCCAATCTCGACCAGATCAAGCAGGCCGGGGTCATCAAGGTCGGCACGGAAGGCACCTATGCGCCATTCACCTATCATGACACTTCCGGCGCCCTGGTCGGCTTCGATGTCGAAATCGCCAAGGCGATCGCCGACAAGCTCGGCGTCAAGGCCGAGTTCCTCGAAGGCAAGTGGGACGGGCTGATCGCCGGCCTCGACGCCAATCGCTATGACGCCGTCATCAATGAAGTCGGCATTACCGACGCCCGCAAGGCCAAGTACGCCTTCTCCGATCCTTACATCGCCTCCAAAGCAGTGCTGATCGTGCGCGGCGACAACACCGACATCAAGACGTTCGCCGATCTCAAGGGCAAGAAGTCGGCGCAGTCGCTGACCTCGAATTTCGGCAAGCTGGCCGAAGCGAATGGCGCCGAATTGGTCGGCACCGATGGCTTCGACCAGTCTATCCAGCTGCTTTTGACCGGCCGTGCCGACGCCACCATCAATGACAGCCTGTCGTTCCTCGACTTCAAGAAGCACAAGCCCGACGCCAATGTGAAGATTGCCGCGCAAGAAGAAAACGCTGACTATTCCGGCGTCATCGTGCGCAAGGGCGATCCGGAACTTGTAGCGGCGATCAACAAGGCGCTGGCTGACATCAAGGCCGATGGCACCTACCAGAAGATCGCCGATACCTATTTCGGCCAGGACGTTTCGAAGTAAGCTTGTGAGGTGGGGCCGGTCTCTGGCCCACGAGACATATGAAGCGGCGAGCCGTCTTTGACCGGCCGCCGCTTTTGTCGTGATATGTCTGACGCATTCACGCCTTGATGAACCGCCTCGACCATTGGAGAATCTTACGTGCCGCACTGGCTGCAACTGATGCTGGAGTCACTGCCTTCGCTGTTGTGGGCGGCGCTGATCTTCACCGTTCCGCTGACGCTGTTGTCCTTCGCTCTCGGCTTGACGGTCGGCCTGGGTGCTGCGCTCGCCCGGCTGTTCGGACCGAAGCCCCTGGTCGCGCTGGTGCGCTTCTACGTCTGGATTTTTCGCGGCACGCCGCTCCTGGTTCAGCTGTTCCTGATCTTCTACGGCCTGCCGTCGGTCGGCATTCTGCTCGATGCCTTCACCGCGGCGTTGATCGGCTTCACGCTCAACATAGGCGCCTACACGTCGGAGATCATCCGCGCTGCGATAGGCTCGGTGCCGAAGGGCCAGTGGGAGGCTGGCTATTCGATCGGCATGACCTGGAGCCAGGCGATGCGGCGCACCATCCTGCCGCAGGCCGGCCGGGTCGCGGTGCCGCCGCTCTCCAACACTTTCATCTCGCTGGTCAAGGACACGTCGCTGGCGGCCGCGATCACCGTGCCGGAAATGTTCCAGGCGGCGCAGCGCATCGTCGCCACCACCTATGAGCCGCTTATCCTCTATGTCGAGGCGGCGATGCTCTATCTGGCGATGAGTTCGGTGCTGTCGGCCTTGCAGACGCGACTGGAAACCCGGCTCAACCGCTATGGCGGCTTCCTGGAGGCGCGCTCATGATCGGCCTCACCAACATCGAGAAACGCTTCGGCGACAACCTTGTGCTGAAGGGCGTGACGGTCACCATTGCCGAAGGCAGCGTTACAGCGCTGGTCGGGCCTTCAGGCGGCGGCAAAAGCACCTTGCTGCGCTGCGTCAACCTTCTGGAGATCCCGACTTCGGGCACGGTGCGCATCGGCGACGAGGCGCTGGAATTCCAACCCGGCGTCAGGGTTCCGGCCAGGGATATCCAGCGCCTGCGGCTGCAGACCGGCATGGTGTTCCAGAACTTCCAGCTGTTTCCGCATCGCACCGCGATCGAAAACGTCATGGAAGGGCTGGTGACGGTGCTGAAATGGCCGCCGGAGAGGGCACGCGAGCGGGCGCTCGCCCTGCTGGAAAAAGTTGGGATGGTGCACAAGGCGGACGCTTGGCCGGCGACGCTGTCGGGCGGCCAGCAGCAGCGCGTGGCGATCGCGCGTGCCTTGGCGCCGTCGCCGAAGGTTCTGCTCTGCGACGAGCCGACCTCGGCGCTTGACCCGGAACTGGCGCAAGAGGTGGTCGACGTGCTCGGCAAGCTCGCCAGCGAAGGCACGACCATGGTGATGGCGACGCATGATCTGCGCCTCGCCTCCAAGATCGCCCAGGAAGTGGTGTTTCTCGATGCCGGCGTCATCGTCGAGAAAGGGCCGGCCGCGCTGCTGTTCGGCAATCCTGAGAAGCAACGGACGAAGCGGTTTATTGCGACGCTGAAGCAGGAGGCGGAGAAGGAAAGTGGCGGCGATGGATCGCTGTAGCTTCATCGTCCCAATGAAAACCCGGCGCGAGGCCGGGTTTTCATGAAATTCAAAGGCGAAAAGCTCAGGCAGCTTCTTCTTGCTCGGCTTCCTCATTGTCAGCCTTGGCGCTACGCTTAGGACCCTTGTTGAGGTTGACCTCGATCAGGCGCACGGCTTCGGTTTCCGACATGCGATTGACGGCCGCGATCTCGCGGGCCATGCGGTCGAGCGCTGCCTCATAGAGCTGGCGTTCGGAATAGGACTGCTCCGGCTGGTTGTCGGCGCGGTAGAGGTCGCGCACAACTTCCGAGATCGAGATCAGGTCGCCGGAATTGATCTTCGCATCATATTCCTGGGCGCGGCGCGACCACATGGTGCGCTTGACCCGGGCGCGACCCTGCACGACCTTCAGCGCGCGCTCGACATAGTCCTCTTCCGACAGCTTGCGCATGCCGATGGAGGTCGCCTTGGCGACCGGCACCTTCAGGCGCATCTTGTCCTTCGAGAAGTCGATGACGAATAGTTCCAGCTTATGTCCAGCAACTTCCTGCTCGTCGATCGACACGATCTGGCCGACGCCGTGCGCCGGGTAGACGATGTACTCGCCGGTCTTAAAACCGTGACGCGCAGCGGTGGACTTTTTCTGCGGGGTGATCGTAGCCATTACGCCCTGAACTCCTTGTTGTGGTACCGGCGTCCTGCCGGCCCGAACTCGCGCGATCGGGGGAGCCGATCGTTTGCCGCACAACAGATGACCCACCGGAAAAGCCGGACCGGCAAACGCAATATTGCGACCGCCTGGCCCAGATCGCTCTGGTCCGGAATGGGATTTTCACCTTTCAGTGATTTGGGGCGTCTGCGCCATAAATCGACGTGTGTCACCGGCATATTTGGCTCATGTAACACAAAAAGTCGGAAGAATCAAGGTTTTGCTGCATAAGCGAACGCCACAGGTCAACGCCGCCTGTCAAGGCGGTTAATGTGACGTGCCCCTTACCCCGCGTAATTCAGGCCTTTGCGGCCGTGTTGTCAATCGCCTTCGCCGGGCTCGGGCGAGAAGTATTTCTCGAACTTGCCGGCCTCGCCGTCGAAGGATTTGGCGTCGGCCGGTGGCTCCTTCTTGGCGGTGATGTTGGGCCATTTATCGGCATATTCGGTGTTGATCTGCAGCCACTTGTCGAGCCCCGGCTCGGTGTCGGGCTTGATCGCGTCGGCCGGACATTCCGGCTCGCAGACGCCGCAGTCGATGCACTCGTCGGGATGGATGACGAGCATGTTCTCGCCTTCGTAGAAACAGTCGACCGGACAGACCTCGATGCAGTCCATATATTTGCATTTGATGCAATTGTCGGTCACGACATAGGTCATCGGTCGGCTCCGGTACGTCCCATTTTTGTTGGGCTTTTTCCGTCAGGTAACGCCTTTATCGGCCACTTGCAAGGGTAGCGATTGCGGGTGGTGCCGGTGTTTCGGGAATGGAATACCAGACGGCAGGCCCGGCGGAAGTCAGCCATCCCGCGAAACGTCTTGATTGCCGGGTTCAGTTCTGCCTCAGGCGTGTCGTCGGCCCATTCCCGCTGCGTGTTCCTGGATGTCAGTTCAGTCTTCGCCGAGCAAGCGGTCGGTCTGGCGGCGTTCCTTCTTGGTCGGGCGGCCGCTACCGGCCTCGCGCAGCCCCGGAATTGCATCAGGAGGGGCGTCGCCCTTCGGCGCGGGCGGTGGCGAGATATCTTCGTACAGCGTACGGGCCTCTTCGGCCGGGCCGCGTCGAGCACCGGCGCCAAGTACCTTCCAGACGAAGATGCGCCGCTCGAGGGTGATGGTCAGCACGTCGCCGGGCTTGACCAGATCGGAGGCCTGCGCTGCTTTGTCGCGATTGATGCGCACGCGGCCGGCGACCACCAGTTTCGCTGCCAGCGAGCGTGATTTCACGGCGCGCGAGAAGAATAGCCATTTGTCGATGCGCTGGCGGCCTTCGACGACCATCGAGGCGAGCCAGGTCTACTTCTTCAGCTGGTCGCGCAGAGCGGCGAGCTTGGCAAAAGGCGAGTCAGGATCGAAGCGCACCGGGCGTTCCTCGCGCGGCTTCGGCTGGAAAGCCGGCTTGCTGCCTTGCGCACCCTTGCCGTCCGGCCTGCCGCCCTTCCAGTCGGACCGGCCTTCGCGGCGGTCCGACCGATCGCCTTGGGGGCGGCCGTCACGCCGCTGTTCTCCTTCGGCCTGTGGCTTGGGCTTGAACTTCGAACGGTCGAAGCGCGGCTTGCCGGCGCCTTCGCGCCGTCCTTCATGGGCCGGACGATCGCCAGGTGGAACTGCGGCTGGGGCGCCGACAGCATCCACAGGCGCATCGCTACGGCCGCGCCCTTGCCCGTTGCGCGGGCGATTGTTCCTGCGGCTGTCGTCGCGGTTGCGCGGGCGCTGTTCGAAGCGACCCTGACGCCACAACAGTATGGGCTTTGGCGCTTCGGCTTCCGGGGCGGGTTCGCTGCTGGCGGCCGCTTCAGCCGCCGCTGCAGGTTCGTTTGGCGCGGCGTCCGTTGCGGGCGCGGCATCTGGCGTCAGCTCGGCCGGTGCGGCTTCAATCTCGGCAGCTTCAACCGCTGCCTGTGGTTCAACCGGCGCAGGTTCGGCGGCCTCTGCAACAATCTCGGCTTCGTCCTGCGCGGTTTCGACTGGAGTGTCCGCCTGTTCTGCCACATCGGGCACAGTAGGTTCTGCGGCGGCGTCCGCGATGATTTCGGCAGGACTTTCGGCCGGCTTGTCCGAAACGGCCACTGCGTCCGATGCCGGCTCCGAACCTTCGATCGCTGCCTCCGCGGCCGCGTCAGTTGCCGCGGCTTCTGCCGCCTTGGCCTGTTCGGCACGTGCCGCCTCTTCCGCCGCCAGCTTGGCAGCGGCAGCTTCGCGCGCGGCATTGTCCTGTGCTTCGAGCCGCGCCTTCACCTCGGCCGGCGGCTTCGGCTCGGCGCGGTAGCCCAAGCCTTTCAGGATTTCTTCCATGTCGTCGGCGGTGGCGCCGAGGATCGACATCATGGGCGGCGTCACCATGAAGGACTGTCCGTCATAGGCGCCATCCGGGCGTTGCCCGAGACCTGGCTTCCAGTTGGTCGCGGGGCGGATCAGGTCGGCCAGCCGTTCCAGGATGTCGATGCGCACAGCGCGGCGGCCGAGATTGCGGTAGCCGGCCAACTTGTAGAAGGTCTTGTCGAAGGCAGGATCGATGACCACCGATGTGCGGCCGGAAGCGAGCGCGTGAACCACGTCGCCAAATCCGGGCTTGTCCTTGCCGTCGTTTTTCAACGCCCAGAGAAGCGTCACCAGTCCGGCGGGCGCCGGCTTGATCAGCGCCGGCACGAAGACATGGTAGGCGCCGAAGCGCACGCCAAGCCGGCGAAGGGCGGCGCGACCTTCCTGGTCGAGCGACTTCATCTCCTCGGCGATGTCGCGGCGGTTGATGAGACCGAAATTCTCGACCAGCTGGAAGGCGATGCCGCGGCCGATGCCGGAAATCTGGTCGGCATTCTTAAGGTCGACCAGCGGCTTCAGCAGCGATTCGATCTGGAAATTGACGAACCGCTCGGCACGCGCGGCGACCTTGTCGCGTGCCGGGCCAGTCAGTTGTTCGTCGGCCAGCAACACCAGCCGCGGCTTCAGCGCGTCTTCGCCGGAAACCAGCGTGCCGATCGGCGCGCCGATCCAGCGCAGCGTGCCGTCCGAGCCAAGCGCGATGTCGCCATTGGCTGAAGCGCCGAAGCGCTCGGCGCGCGCCTCGAACTCGGCGGCCAGCGCCTTTTGGGCGGCGGTGCGCACGGCCTTGGCGTCTTCGCCGCCGACGGTCTGGTCGGCGGTGAAGCGGAACCCTTGCAACTCGCCGACATGGTGGCCTTCGACAAGGACGGTTCCGGTAGGACTAATTTCGGCTTCAGGCATGGTATTTTCTCTAAGGCGCCGCATGAGGACGGAAGTCCTGCGGTCTACGAAGCGTTTCGTCAACCGCTCATGCAGCGCATCCGACAATCTGTCTTCGATTTCGCGCGTCTTTTCCTGCCAGTGTGCCTGATCGGCCAGCCAACCGGGCCGGTTCGACACGAATGTCCAGGTGCGGATCTGGGCAATGCGATGCGACAGCGTGTCGATGTCACCCTCGGTGGTGTCGGCGCGGCGCACCTGCTCGGCCATGTAATTCTCGTCGACATGGCCATGCCGCGCAAGGTCCGTGTAGATCGAAGCAACGAGGTCTGCATGCTGGGCCGGCGCGATCCTGCGGTAATCGGGCAGCGCGCAGGCCTCCCACAGCAGCGCCACGCGTTTGGCATTGCTGGCAAGAGCGCGGATGTCTTCGTCGCGCGACAGATATTCAAGCGCCTGCGCGTCGACCGCAGGCAGCGCACGCGTCAGCCCTTCGACCGGGGCATTGGTTTCGATCGAGCGCTTCAGCGCATCGAGGCTGGCGAAGTCGAAACGCGCGGTTCGCCATTGCAGCACCTTCACCGGATCGAAATCATGGCCTTCGATCTTCTTGATCAGTTCCTCGTCCAGCGGGTCGACCTGGCCGGTTACGCCAAAGGTGCCGTCGCGCAGATGCCGACCGGCGCGGCCGGCGATCTGGCCAAGCTCGGCCGCCGCCAGGTTGCGATACTGATAACCATCGAACTTTCGGTTCTGGGCGAAAGCGACGTGATCGAGATCGAGGTTGAGGCCCATGCCGATGGCGTCGGTGGCAATGAGATAGTCGACATCGCCCGACTGGAACAGCGCCACCTGGGCGTTGCGGGTGCGTGGGCTGAGCGCGCCGAGCACAACTGCGGCACCGCCTTGCTGCCGGCGGATCAGTTCGGCGATGGCGTAGACCTCGTCGGCGGAGAAGGCGACGATCGCCGTGCGCCGCGGCAGACGGGTCAGTTTCTTGGAGCCGGCATAGGCAAGATGCGACAGCCTCGGCCGCGTCACCACAGAGACGCCTCTCAGCAGGCGCTGCAAAATGCCGTGCATGGTGGCGGCACCGAGCAGCAACGTTTCCTGACGGCCGCGCAGATGCAGGATGCGGTCGGTGAAGATGTGGCCGCGTTCGAGGTCGCCGGCAAGCTGCACCTCGTCGATGGCGACAAAGGCGGCATCGGTCTCGCGCGGCATGGCCTCAACGGTGCAGACCGAATATTTCGCGCCCGCCGGCTGGATCTTTTCCTCGCCGGTGATCAGCGCGACCTTGTGGGCGCCAACCTTTTCGCAGACGCGGGCATAGACCTCGCGCGCCAGCAGCCTGAGCGGGAGGCCGATGATACCACTCTCGTGTGCCACCATGCGCTCGATGGCGAGATGGGTCTTGCCGGTGTTGGTGGGCCCAAGTACGGCAGTCACGTCGCGACCCGAAAGGATCAGTGGCTCAGTGTGTTTCGGCTGGATGTTCATTGATCCGGAAATAAGGCTTCTGGCCTCTGGTTGTCGGGAGCGTGCCTCAACTGGCGCGTATGACAGGGGACACATAGGGATTTCGGGCGAGAAGCGAAAGCGGAATGTTCCGCCGGCGGCTAGAAGGGGTCTTTGTCAAGCTCTCAATCGGCTGCGGATTAACGGATAGAACGAGTCTGGAACGAATCGGCGACGAATCAGTGACTCCTGCAGATTCAGCTTTTGTTCACGGCTACATGTGGGTTTCGCGACCACCGAACGCACCACATGCTGAATCCCCGAACTGGCCCGTTTCATGCTAGGAGGGCTATGACGTTAACCTTTGCCCATGAGCGATCATGAAGGCTTGGCGTCCCTCGCCCAACGGCATGAAATTGTTGATCTTTCCTAACCAACGTTAAGGATTGGGCTGGCGATTCAGGTCGCCATCGTTAACTTTCCGGTCAAAGCCAGAACGAATCGGAGACGAATCGGCGATGGCATGATTTTCTTGGTTTGTTCACCCCAATACCTAGTGTTGTAGACAGGTTTTCCACCAATTATCCACAGGCTTGGGAACAGGTTTCGCACAGGGCAGCGGCCGGCCGTTAACCTCTGCGTGCCGGATTGGGTCAGCGACCGACGAGGATATCTCGAAAAGATCAGGCCGGCAACGAAAAACGGGCCGGCGTACCGGCCCGTGGAGCTGTCCGCCTGCATCGCCGCGTCGTCAGGCGAAATACTGGCCGCCATTGGCTGTGATAGTCGAGCCGGTGATGAAGCCGGCATCTTCGGAAGCCAGGAAAACGACGCAGCGCGCGATCTCCTCGGGCTCGCCGAGGCGGCCGA
The DNA here is from genome assembly GCF_040323315.1 of Mesorhizobium sp. M0047. Lineage (NCBI taxonomy): Bacteria > Pseudomonadati > Pseudomonadota > Alphaproteobacteria > Hyphomicrobiales > Phyllobacteriaceae > Mesorhizobium > Mesorhizobium sp. M0047. The sequence goes on from NZ_JAMYUW010000026.1 coordinate 30,685, forward strand.
CGGGGATTTGCGGGATGATGCGCTCGTTGAGCACCTTCTCGTCGATCGCCTTGACCATCTCGGTGGCGATGTAGCCGGGGCAGATGACATTGACGGTGATGCCCGCGCGCGCCCCCTCTTGAGCCAGAGCTTTGCTGAAACCGATGTCGCCGGCCTTGGCGGCGGAATAGTTGACCTGGCCGGCCTGGCCCTTCTGGCCGTTGATCGAGGAGATGGTGATGACACGGCCGAACTTACGGTCGCGCATGCCGCTCCACAGCGGATGCGTCATGTTGAAGACGCCCGACAAATTGGTGTCGATGACCTCTTTCCACTGCTCGCGCGTGATCTTGTGGAACATGGCGTCACGGGTGATGCCGGCATTGTTGACCAGCACCGAGACGGGGCCGAGATCGGCCTCGACTTGGCTGATGCCGGCGGCGCAGGCGTCATAGTCGGCGACCGACCATTTGTAGACCGGAATGCCGGTCTCGGCCTTGAATTTCGCCGCCGCTTCGTCATTGCCGGCATAGTTGGCGGCAACCGAATAGCCGGCGTTCTTCAATGTGATCGAGATCGCCGCGCCGATGCCGCGCGATCCGCCCGTGACGATTGCTACCTTGGTCATGAAGTTCCTCCTCCCTAGAGTTTTTCGTGAATGGTCAATAGTGAATGGTGAATGGTCGAAGACGGACGGCTACCCGCCATTCACCATTTGCCACTCACCATTCACTCTTTTTCTCAGATTGCCTCCACGCACATGGCGACGCCCATGCCGCCGCCGATGCAGAGCGTAGCGAGGCCCTTCTTGGCGCCGCGCCGGCGCATCTCGAAGACCAGTGTGTTGAAGATGCGGGCACCTGAGGCGCCGATCGGGTGACCGATGGCGATCGCACCGCCGTTGACGTTGACGATCGAAGGATCCCAGCCCATATCCTTGTTGACGGCGCAGGCTTGCGCCGCAAAGGCTTCGTTGGCCTCGATCAGGTCCAGATCGCCGACCGACCAGCCGGCCTTTTCCAATGCCTTGCGCGAGGCGGGAATAGGTCCGGTGCCCATGATCTGCGGATCGACGCCGGCGGTTGCCCAGGACACGATACGCGCCAGCGGGGTGATGCCGCGCCTCACTGCTTCCGCTTCGCTCATCAGCACAGCACCCGCGGCGCCGTCATTGATGCCGGAGGCGTTGGCGGCGGTTACCGTGCCGTCCTTGTCGAAAGCCGGCTTCAGCTTGGTCATGGCGTCGATCGTGGCGCCGTGACGGATGTACTCATCCTGGTCGACAATGGTGTCGCCCTTCTTGCCCTTGATGGTGACGGCGACGATCTCGTCCTTGAATTTGCCGGCCTTCTGCGCGGCCTCGGCCTTGTTCTGCGAGGCCAGTGCGAACTGGTCCTGGTCGTCGCGGGTGATCTGGAACTGGCGCGCGACGTTTTCGGCGGTGTTGCCCATGTGATAGCCGTTGAAGGCATCCCACAGCCCGTCCTTGATCATGGTGTCGATCAGCTTGAAGTCGCCCATCTTGACGCCGGCGCGCAGGTGCTGGGCATGTGTCGAAAGCGACATCGATTCCTGGCCGCCCGCGATGATCACCTTGGCGTCGCCGGCGGCGATCTGCTGCATGCCGAGCGCAATGGCGCGCAGCCCCGAGCCGCAAACCTGATTGAGGCCCCAGGCCGTGGTTTCCTTGGGCAGGCCGGCATTGATCGATGCCTGGCGGGCCGGGTTCTGACCCTGCGCCGCGGTCAGCACCTGACCAAGGATGACCTCGTCGACCTCGCCTGGTTCGACACCGGCGCGCGACAGCAATTCCCTGATGACGACGGCACCGAGCTCATGTGCCGGGGTGGCGGCGAAGGCGCCGTTGAAGGAGCCGACCGGTGTGCGTGCGGCGCTGGCGACGACGATGGAATTGGCAGAGGTCATTTTCTTCTCCGGACTTCGAGCTGTCGTATTTTTGGGCGTTGTTGGCGACTTTTCTTGCCCTTTCCATGATCCAAGTCAAACCGGAAATGGGCATGGCGCCCATGCGTCACAAGCGGGTCGTGCTTCGCCGGGGCGGCAGTTCCCTCATTGCTGCGCAGCATATTTTGGCCGCTATGCAGCATTTAGTGATCCCGCACTGCACAAACTGCTTGGAATTGTGAGGCTTTTGCGCATATCCTCAAAAAAGGCACAATCGTTATCGGCGGCTTACTCAGAGGCCCGCCGGTGTCCCCGGGAGGATGTAGATGGCCGCGAAAGACGATCCGATCATCATCAAGAAATACGCCAATCGCCGCCTCTACAACACCGGCACCAGCACCTATGTGACGCTCGAGGACCTCGCCGAGATGGTCAAGAAGGGCGAGGAGTTCACCGTCCAGGACGCCAAGACCGGTGACGACATCACGCATCCGGTGCTGACCCAGATCATCTTCGAACTGGAGAACAAGGATGGGCAGAACATGCTGCCGATCCCGTTCCTGCGCCAGCTGATCGCCTATTACGGCGACCAGATGCAGATGATCGTGCCGAGCTTCCTCGAACAGTCGATGCTCGCCTTCTCCAAGGAGCAGGAGCGCTTTCGCGAGCAGATGAAGGGTGCGCTCGGCAAGTCGCCGCTGGACATGATGAAAATCACCACGCCAATCAAGGCGCTGGAGGAGCAGACGCGCCGCAATATGGAAATGTTCCAGAATGCGATGCGTCTGTTCACGCCGTTTCCGCCCGCGGGCTCCGCACCAGCCGCTACGCCAGCGTCCGAGCCGGCCAAGAAGGAAACGCCTGACAAGCCCGACGACCTGCAGGAGCTGAAGGACCAGATCGCAGCCATGCAGCGCAAGCTCGACACGATGTCTTGAGGCGTTCGGATTGAAACAACGGCACATCGGATCGCTGCCCGTCCCACTTTTCCGAAGACCGGTACCCTTCGGCCCTATGGCAGCACTCCCACATAACGGCCGCGGGGCCTGATAAGGCCTCCGCTAGTTATCTGTTCGACCGTATGCGCGGCCCAGCCGACGCTGCGTGCGAGTGCGAACAGGCGGAACGGCGCATCGCGCGGCAAGCCAAGGCTGCGCGTCAGCGCGACCAGGGCAAAGTCAATGTTGGGAAGCGCACCAGTCGCGGCATGGGCCGCGTCGCACAGCGACGATAATGTGCCGTCGACCTCGACTACCGACAGCAGCGCTTCCGCCCGCGGATCGCCATCGGGATAGAGCTGATGACCGAAGCCCGGCAGCGGTCGATCATGACTGAGCCAGCGCCGGATCGTCGCATCGGCGCCGTGCCGTGCCGCATCCTCGGCCAGTTGCATCACCGCCTCGCCGGCGCCGCCATGACGAGGGCCTGACAGTGTCGAGAGCCCCGCGAGCAGGCAAGCGGCCAGCGGCGCGCCGGTCGAGGCCGCGACGCGCGCGGCGAAGGTCGACGCGTTCAGTTCATGATCGGCAAGCAGGACAAGCGCGCGGCGGATCGCTTCCGCGCCGCCGGCACCCACCGACCAGTCGTGCGCCAATCGCCCATGGACCGGACCTGGACTGGCGCGGGCCGCCCCCCACCCCCCTCGAGTGCCCCCATCACTCCCTGTGGGGGGCGTGGGGGGGGGCGCCCGCCCCCGCCCGCCCCCCCAAACACGCCGACAGCGTGCACGGCGTCGGCATGCAGCGACGCGGCATTGCGCCCGAGAGATGAGCGTTCCTGGCCGGCAAGCATGGCAAGTTGCGCAAAGGCCGCGGCTCGGCTGTCTTCAAGGGGTGCATCCGGCAACTGCGCTTCGAAAGCCACCGGTCCAGGCAGATCCCATAGCACTGCGGCTGCTTCTTCCAGTGTCGCATTCGCGGAAAGCGCAACGGCGTCCTGGCCACGGTAGACAAGGCGACCGTGCGAGACGGTCGAGATCGCCGTTACGATCGATGGCTCGCCCCAGGCAATGGCGCTTTCGGCGATGGCCGAGGCGCTTCTTCCGCGCGCCCTCCGGGTCGCCAGCGCCGCTATGTCGTCGGCACGATACTGGCTGCGGCGCGGATCGGCGCGGTCGGGCCGCATGCCGATGCGCCCACGGCTGACATAGGCGTACAGCGTCTGCGCCCGCACCTGGAGACGCTCAAGCGCTTCTTCTCGCGACAGCCACTCGGACATATCGAACTCTCATATTGATTCAATTGATCAAGATTGATGACCATGTTGCCCAGCCTTATCTCCGATCCCCAAAAGCTTCAAGGAGACAAGGCTATGGCGAATGGGCTCGATGATGTTGTGGCGGCGGAAACTGTGCTCTCCGATGTGGATGGTCTTGGCGGTCGTCTGACGGTCCGGGGTCATTCGCTGCCGGAACTGGCCGGCCGCTGGAGCTATGCCCAGGTGGTTCGGCTGCTGCTGGATGGCTTTTTCGACAAGCTTCCCGATGATGCGGAGCTGACGCGGGCTCTGGGTCAGGCGCGTGCTGATGTGTTCGAGCGGCTTGCGCCCTCGCTGCCCTTGCTGGCATCGCTCGATGTCTACAGCGCCATGCGCGCCGGCATGGCGCTGCTGCCGGACGACGACACGCTGACGGACGCCTTGCTGCTGATCGCGGCGCCGGCGGTGCTGACGCCGGCCCTGCTGCGCCTGCAGCGCGGCGAGGAGGCGATCTCCCCGGACAGCCGGGGCGATCACGCCGCCGACATGTTGCGGATGCTGAGTGGCAGCGTCGCCTCGCCAGGGCTGGCGATGGCGCTCGACACCTATCTGGTGACGGTCTGCGATCACGGTCTCAATGCATCGACCTTTGCGACACGCGTGGTCGCGTCCACGCAGGCCGGGCTGACTTCGTCGGTGCTGGCCGGGCTTGGCGCACTCAAGGGGCCGCTGCATGGCGGCGCGCCCGGCCCTGTCATCGAGATGCTGGATGCAATCCAGGCGCATGGCGATGCGGCCGGCTGGCTGCGCGACGCGGTCGCGCATGGCGAGCGCATCATGGGCTTCGGACATCGCATCTACCGCGTGCGCGATCCGCGTGCCGATGTGCTGAAAGCGGTGGTGCGGCAACTCGGCGGCGAGGGCGAAGCCGGCCGCCGGTTGGCGTTCGCGGAGACGGTGGAGCAAGCGGCGCTCGACGTGCTGCGGGTTGCGAAGCCGTCGCGCTCGCTGCAGACCAATGTCGAGTTCTACACCGCGCTGCTGCTGGAAGCGGCGGGCTTTCCCAGCCAAGCCTTCAGCAATGTCTTTGCTGCCGGGCGTGTTTCCGGCTGGATTGCGCATGCGCGCGAGCAGCAGAAAACCGGTCGGCTGATCCGCCCGCAGTCGCGTTATGTCGGGCCGGTGCCGGACCTGGTTGCCTGAAGATTGTTTCGCTTGCGGGGAAGGACGGGGCGATTTGGCTTACGTCCTGCTGCAGCGGCTCATGACAAAAATGTCATCTCGCCGGACAAATCTGGCCGCTGTTATTGCGTCACATTGGGCATATATGCTGCACTGCAACATAGGCCTGCTCTTGCCGCAACCAGAGGATTCCGCCCTTGGCCACCAGGAAAACCGCAGTCATCACCGGCTCCACATCCGGCATTGGCCTGGCCATAGCCCAGGCGCTGGCGGGCGAAGGCCATAATGTCGTCGTCAATTCCTTCTCCGACACGGAAGCCGACCACGCCATCGCCGATGCCATCGCCAAACAACACGGCGTGAAGAGCGCCTACGTCAAGGCCGACATGTCGAAGGCGGCGGAATGTAGGGCACTTGTCGCCAAAGCTGCCGAGGCATTCGGGTCGGTCGATATTCTGATCAACAATGCCGGCATCCAACATGTGGCGCCGGTGGAGGAATTCCCGATCGAGAAATGGGATGCCATCATCGCCATCAACCTGTCTTCGGCGTTCCACACCGTCGCCGCCGCCATTCCGCTGATGAAAAAAGCCGGCGGCGGCAGGATCGTCAACATCGCCTCGGCGCATGGCCTGGTCGCATCGCCATTCAAATCGGCCTATGTCGCGGCCAAGCACGGCATCATGGGGCTGACCAAGACGGTCGCGCTCGAGCTGGCGCGCGACAAGGTCACCTGCAACGCCATCTGCCCCGGCTATGTGCTTACGCCCCTGGTCGAAGCGCAAATCCCCGACCAGATGAAAGCCCACGCCATGGACCGCGAGACCGTCATTCGCGAGGTCATGCTGGACAAGCAGCCGACCAAGGAATTCGTCACCGTCGAGCAGATCGCGGCAGCGGCGCTGTTCCTGTGTTCGGACGCTGCGGCGCAGGTCAACGGCACGCATCTCTCGGTCGACGGCGGCTGGACCGCCGCGTGAGGCCAGAATTTTCTCATCCCCCAACGCGGGACAGATCAAGGACGACGCCATGACCAAAAACGGCAAGGCGGAGGAGACGAAGAAGATCAACATAGCGCTCCAGGGCGGCGGCTCGCACGGAGCCTTTTCCTGGGGTGTGCTCGACCGGCTGCTGGAGGACGGCAGGCTGGAGATATCAGCGGTGTCAGGCACCAGTGCCGGCGCCATGAACGCGGTGGCGCTGGCCGACGGTTTTGTCCGCGGCGGGGTTGAGGGCGCAAGACAGAAGCTCGACGATTTCTGGCGTGCGGTGGCGGCCAAAGGCCGGTTCAGCCCGGTGCAGCGCATGCCGTGGGATGTCGCCTGGGGCAATTGGTCGATCGAGAACACGCCGGGCTATGTCTTTTTCGACACCATGTCGCGGGTGTTCTCGCCCTATGCCGCCAACCCGCTGGGCCTCAATCCGCTGCGTGACGTGGTTGCCAAGGAGATCGATTTTAAGAATGTCCGCGCCTGCAAGTCGATGGAACTGTTCATTTCGGCGACCAATGTCGAAACCGGACAGTTGCGCGTCTTTTCCGACGGCGAGATCGACCTCGACACGGTGATGGCTTCGGCCTGCCTGCCGCAGCTGTTCCGCGCCGTCGAAATCAAGGGCGTCCCCTATTGGGACGGCGGCTATGGCGGCAATCCGGCGCTTTATCCGTTCTTCAAGACGGCGGCGACCGAGGACGTGCTGATGGTGCAGATCAATCCGGTGGTGCGGGAGGGAACACCAAGGAGCGCCAATGAGATCCAGAACCGCATCGACGAGATCACCTTCAATGCGGGGCTGCTGCGCGAATTCCGCTCGATCGCCTTCGTCAAGGAGCTGATCGCCGCCGGCCGTCTGCCGCATGGCGAATACCGCGACATCCGAATGCACCGCATCGATGCCGACGAGGCGTTCAAGGACCTGTCGGCATCGTCGAAGGTCAATGCCGAATGGGCGTTCCTGACCTATCTGCGCGATCTCGGCCGCACCGCCGCGACCGACTGGCTGGAAGAGAATTATGACGCTGTCGGCAAGCACCCGACGCTCGATCTCTCAGGCGAACTCGATGACGGTTTCAAGCCGATGCGCGGTCCCGCACCAGGCTGGCGGGTCAAGGAATTCCTCGCCGTGCGCAAGAACCCAGAGGTGGTTCGCCGTCGGGCCTGAGCTCAACCTCGACACAACTCAGCTTCATCCCGGTTTCAGGGCAGGTCGATCGTCCTGATCAGGGCGGCGGCTGCCCGGCGCTGCCCTGGCGCCTTCACGGGGCCTTCGCATGAAAAAGTTCCGTATCATGCTGACGGCTACTGCCATGCTCGCCTTCACAGCACCGTTCGCGATCGCGCAAGAGAGCCAGACGCCGGCGCCCGCGCCGGTCGACGCGGCAGCAGGCCCGTCCGAATGAGGCAAGATCTACGCCGTGTTTTCGCGTACGCGCTGCGCCGACCGCCGTGTCGTGGACGACCGGCCGCGCTGGTCCGGTGCGCATTATGGTGGCACGCGCGTTCACGCCTTCAACGTCCAGAGCGGTGTCGATGGGTCTGGTTTCGGCAATCCGGGCTTGTGTTGCACGACACGCCATTTGTCCAGCTATTCCAATATTTTGCATGGGCTACCCGGGACCGACGGCTGGCATCTGGCATCGACCAAGATGGCCTGGTTCGGAAGGTCCTCGCCGGAATTCTGCACCCGGATCAAGGATCCAGCCGCCAGCAATGGCGGGCATAGCCTGCAGGATGTGGCGCTGTATGCGCGCGACGACAAATTGGCTGCCTGGGGCTGGGCCCGGTGGAGATCGCGAGTCAGCGCCAGGCTCGGCGGAAGACACATACGAGACGATCGAAAATGGATAGCGACGCGCGCATCTTGTCCGGTGGCGCAATGATCTTGCAACTTTCGGACTATATTGCGGTACAACTTTGATGTAGAAGCGCGCTTCGCCGATCACGGCAAATTGAACACGGCTTGGCGCGCACCCATATCGGCGACGCGCCCGCGTTATGAGGACGCCGGCCGAACCCGCAGTGGAAAACAACGACGATGCCAAGAATCAGGTTTCACAAGCTTGCAGCCATTGTTGTGCTCATTGGTTTCGCGGCCTGGATGGCGACAGGCGAGTTTTCGTCCGTCGGCAGCGTAGCCGCCAACAATGCCAAGGCAGCCGGAGTCGAGCAGGCCAAGGCGCCGGACGCCAACAAGCCCAAAGCGGCGGAAGCCGAGCCGAAGGCACCGCTGCGCACCGTGGCGGTGGTGACGCCGCCGCGCAAGACCTATGCACGCGCTATACGTGTTTCCGGGCTGACCGAAGCCGACAAGCGGGCGGTGCTGGCGACGCGCGTCGCCGGCGTGATCGACAAGCTGCCGGTCAAGCAAGGCCAGCACGTCAAGACCGGCGATCTGGTGATGATGCTTGCGGCGGAAGAAAAGATCTCGATGGTCGACAACGCCAGGCAATTGGTTGTGCAGCGTCAGGCCGAGTTGGAAGCGTCGCTGCAACTGATGAAGTCAGGCAATTTGCCGAAGCTGCAGCTCGACACCGCGCGCTCCAATCTGACCCTGGCGCAATCGCAGCTGGATACCGCGCAGGCCGAGCTTGACCGCAACGAAGTCAAGGCGCCGTTTGACGGCGTTATCGACAGGGTGCCGGTTGAGCTTGGCAGTTCCATCATGCAGGGCGGCGAGGTGGCAACCATCCTCAAGCTTGACCCGGTGATTGCCCGCGGCGAAGTCAGCGAGCGCGACCTGGGCTATCTCAAGCTCGGCGACAAGGCCAATATACGACTGGTCAGCGGCCAGACCGTCGAAGGCACCGTGCGCTATATCAGCCGCGACGCATCATCGGCGACCCGGACCTTCCGCGTCGAGGTGGCGATCCCCAATGGCGACGGCTCCGTGCCGGCTGGCATGACGGCGGAAATCGCGCTCAACGCACAACCGACCGACGCGGTGCTGCTACCCCGCTCGGTGGTGACGCTCGGCGACAAGGGCGACCTCGGCATCCGTGCCGTCGGCAAGGACAACAAGGTGGCGTTCTTCCCGATCGACCTCGTCGACGACACGCCGACCGGCCTCGTGCTCGGCGGCATTCCGGCCGATGCGCGCATCATCGTCGCCGGCCAGGAACTGGTGAAGGAAGGCGACCTGGTCAATCCGGTCGAGGCCGACCAGGCGACCATCAAAAAGTTGCTGGGCGAAGCTACCGCCGGCACGCAGTAGCATCGCGGTGGACTAGCCCTGGACGGGGACAATCGGCTGCGACGCAGCTCCTGCAATTCAACGACAGGCGTTAGCCATGGATATCGTCAGACTCGCAATCAACAATGCCCGCCTGACCATCTCGGTCCTGGTCTTCCTTCTGCTGGCGGGCTGGGTCGCCTATCAGGCGACGCCGAAGGAAGCGGAACCCGACGTTCCGATTCCGATGATGTATGTCAGCCTGATATACCAAGGCATTTCGCCCGAGGATTCCGAGCGGCTTCTGCTACGGCCGATGGAAAGCAAGCTGAAGAGCCTGAAGGGCCTCAAGGAAATGCGCTCGGCCGCCTTCCAGGGTGGCGGCTATGTAATGGTCGAATTCCAGCCGCAGACCAATCTGGCGACGGCGTTGCAGGACACGCGCAGCAAGGTGCAGGACGGCAAGGCCGATCTGCCGCAGGCGGCCGAAGAGCCAGTCGTTACCGAAATCAATATCTCGGAATTCCCGGTGATGGTCGTCACGTTGTCGGGCGAATTGCCCGAACGTGTGCTGACCGCCGCCGCGCGCGAACTGCGCGACCGCATCGAAGAGGTGCCCGGCGTTCTCGAAGGCTCGCTGCAGGGCTCACGCGACGATCTCGTCGAAGTCGTCATCGACCCCATGAAGCTGTCGTCCTATGGGTTGCAGCTTGATCAGCTGATCGGTGCGGTTGGCAGCTCCAACAGTCTGGTTGCCGCCGGCAACATCGAGGGCGCGGAGGGCAAATACGCCGTCAAGGTGCCGTCGCTGATCGAGACGCCCGAGGATGTGGCTGCGCTGCCGGTCGTCGCCGGCGCCAACGCCGTCGTGCAAGCCAAGGACATCGCGACGATCCGTTCGACCTTCGCCGACGCCACGACTATCACGCGCCTCAACGGCAAGCCGGCAATCGCCATCGAAGTCAAGAAGCGCATCGGCGCCAATCTGATCGACACGCTCACCAAGGTGAAGGAAGTCTCCGACACCTTCGTCAAAACGATGCCCGAGGGCATGCACGTCACCTACACGCAAGACAAGTCCGTCTTTGTCAACCAGCTGCTCGGCGACCTGCAGAACCACGTGATGATCGCCGTCATCCTGGTGTTCATCGTCATCCTTTACGCGCTGTCCGGCCGAGCCTCGCTGCTGATCGGTCTCGCCATTCCGTCGTCCTTCCTGATCGGCATCCTGCTACTGGCGATAATGGGCTACACGATCAACATGATCGTGCTGTTCAGCCTCATCCTGGCCGTCGGCATGCTGGTCGACGACGCCATCATCGTCACCGAGTTCGCCGAGCGACGGATGAGCGAAGGCATGCCCAAGGAGGAAGCCTTCGCGCTGGCCGCCAAGCGCATGGCCGGCCCGGTCATCGCCGCGACGATGACGCGCATCGCCGCTTTCTCGCCGCTGCTATTCTGGCCGGGCATCATCGGCGACTTCATGAAATACATGCCGATCACGCTGATTGTCACGCTGTCGGCCTCGATGCTCTACGCGCTGGTGTTCGCGCCGACGCTCGGAGCGATCTTCGCCAAGGCGCCGCAGCATCACGAGGATGAGCACCGCGACGGCTGGTACATGGCCGTGGTCAAGCAGGCAGTGCGATTCCCAATCACCGTGCTGGTCCTTACTGTCGTCTTGTTGAGCGGTGTGTTCGTTGGCTATGTGAAGTATGGCGCGGGTGTGGAATTCTTTCCCAGCGTCGAGCCTGATTACGGGCTGCTCTACGTTCATGCCCGCGGCAACCTTTCGCTGGCCGAAATGGACACCGCGACGAAGATTGCGGAAAACAGGATGCTCGGCTGGCCCGGCATCAAATCGGTCTATACCCGCGTGGGCAAGACGCAGGGCGGCGGCCAGGACGTTCCGGAAGATGTGGTCGGCGTTATCAACTATGAGTTCATCGACTGGCGCGAGCGCAAATCCGCGAACGATATCCTGAACGATCTGCGTGGCGTCATGGCCGGCATTCCAGGTGTCGATGTCGAGGTGCGTGTGCCGGAGGCCGGACCACCGACCGGCAAGCCGATCCAGATCAGGCTTTCGGCGATCGATCCGAAAGGGCTCGACGATAAGGCGCGCGCCGTCGCGGAGCGCATCGCCAAGGTGCCCGGCGTCATCGATATTTCCGATGGTCTGCCGCCGCCCGGCGTCGACTGGGCGATCGAGGTCGACCGCGCAAAAGCTGCGCAATACGGCATCAGCCCGACGGCAGTCGGAACCGTGGTGCAGCTGGTGACCAACGGGTTGAAGCTCTCGGAATACCGTCCGGCCGGCGCAGACGATGCCGTCGACATAAGGCTGCGCCTGCCCGAAGACCGGCGCACGTTGTCGACGCTCGACGAGTTGCGGGTGCAGACCGCGCAAGGCTCTGTGCCGATCTCGAATTTCGTCGTGCGCAAACCCGAGCCGACGGTTGGTATCCTCAACCGCATCGACGGTGCTCGAACAGTGGTCGTGCAGGCCAACGTCGCCGCTGGCGCCCAGGTCGCCGCCATCCAACAGGAGGTCACCAAAGCGGTGGCGGACATGAAGCTCGACAGCGGCATACGCTGGAAGCTCGCCGGCTCCAACGAGGACAGCGCCGAGGCCGGCGCCTTCCTCATCAATGCTTTTGGTGCTGCGATCTTCCTGATCTTCCTGGTGCTGCTGATGCAGTTCAACAAGTTCACCAGTGTGCTGATGGTGCTGTCCTGCGTGGTTATGGCGACCATAGGTGTGCTTCTTGGGCTGCTGATTACAGGCGAGACCTTCGGCATCGTAATGTCCGGCATCGGAGTCATCGCGCTGGCCGGTGTCGTGGTGAACAACAACATCGTGCTGATCGACACCTATGACCGGCTGCGGGAAGAGGGCTGGGACAAGATGGATGCCGTGCTGCAGACCTGCCGCGAGCGCGCCCGACCGGTGGTACTCACGGCGGTGTCGGCCATTCTCGGCGTGCTGCCGATAGCCTTCGGCCTTGGCCTCGAAATCTTCCATCACGAGACGACGATCAACGCGCCGTCGACGCAGTGGTGGATTTCGCTGTCCTCGGCGATCGTCTTTGGCCTCTCCTTCGCCACCTTGCTGACGCTGGTGGTGACGCCGTCGATGCTGATGATCTTCACGCGCAGCAAGAACAGTCGCTTCTACGCGTTTTTTCGCCGGCTGTTCCGGCGCGGCAAGGGCGAGGTCTCGTCGACCGATGCGCCGGGGCAGGATGTCGGAGCGGAGCCGGAGATCGCCTTTCCAAAAGCCGCCGAATAGACCACCTGTCTGCGTTTCTCTGACGCAAAGGCCGCCCGGAACAACCGGGCGGCCTTTGCATTGTTCTCCCAAGAGCAATGCGAAGCGTTGTCTCCAGGAGCGACGTGAAGCGTTGTCTCGGGTGCAACGCAAAGCGTTGTCACCGGAGCAATGTTGTGCAGGGAGTTTGCCATGCCGATCACCACCATTATCATCATCGTCCTGGTTCTCGTCCTCATTGGCGCCGTGCCAGCCTGGCCGCATTCGCGTTCCTGGGGTTATGGGCCGTCGGGCATTGTCGGGGTGGTGCTGGTGGTGCTTCTGGTGCTGGTGTTGATGGGAAGGGTTTAGTCCGTCCTTCCCGGAGAGACCTCTCGATGTAAAGAGATCGGGCAGGCAGCCATGGCTGCCGGCCGGGCGTGTCAGGCAGCTTTCGCAGCGCCGTTCACGGTGGCGATGCCGATATCCTCAAGAGCTTCAGTGACCGCCTGATCCAGCGGCGTGTGGGGGATCGCACCGATGATGCCTTCCAGCCGCGTCGAAACCAGTTGATGCGGCTCGAAGCGCAGATAAGACATCGACACGATCTCGCGCCACATCGCCACGAACGGGCTGCCGGCGCGCAGCACCCACCACGGCATCGAAGTCATCTTGAGCGGGTGACCGAGCGCCTTCTCTGCCGCGGCCTTGAGTTGCCGGTCGGTGATTGCATGGCCGGGAAGGTTCAGGGCTTCATAGGTGCCGAGCTTGTCGAGGTTCTGCGCCAGGCCGACGAAGGCCTTGGCGAAGTCCGGCAGGTAGGCCCATTCATGCACGACATCGACTGGACCAGGAGCGGTGTAGATGCCCTTGGTCATCTTGGCGGCGACGACCAGGTCGAACCATGAACCGCTGCCGGTGCCGCCGAAGAAGTCGCCGGCGCGCAAGAGAATGGTACGCACCCGGCCGGCGTCGGCCTCGCAGCGGAACAAATCCTCCATGGCGCAGCGGATGCGGCCCTTCTCTGTCGTCGGGTGGAACGGCGTGTCTTCCGTGATCACCGCCGGCATTGGCGAGCCGTAATTGTAGACGGTGCCGGGGAAGAGGTGCAGCGTGTCATTCGCATGGCAAGCGGCCATGACGTTCTCGGCCATCGGCAGGCACTTGCCCCAATCGGTGTAGATCGGGTTGAGGCCGTTGAAGATAATGTCGACGCCTTCCGTCGCGCGGATCAAGCCCTCGCGGTCGAGCGCGTCGCCGGCGACCGCCGTGGCGCCGTTGAGTTCGGTCGGCACCTTGCCGCTGCGGGTGATTGCGCGGACATCATAGCCGGCATCGATGAAGGCCTTGGCGACCACGCGGCCGAGCCGGCCATTGGCACCGAGAATTGCGATCTTGGTCATTTCTGGTCTCCGCGTTTGTGTTTGCAGCCTGAATATGATCGCTCCGCAAGTGAATTGAAATTGACAATGATTGGCGCTCTGATATTCATAAATGAATGGGCGAATTCGATTGGAACCTGATCAAGAGCTTCGTCACCGTGGCGGAAACCGGCAGCTTGTCGGCTGCCGCGCGAAAACTGTCGGCGAGCCAGCCGACACTTGGCCGCCACGTCGCCGAACTGGAGCAGGCGCTGGGTGTCACGCTGTTCCGGCGCGGGCGGCGCGGTTATGAACTGACGGAAGCCGGCAGCACGCTGTTTGAACGCGGCAAGGCAGTCAGCGAGCAGGCAAGCGCTTTTTTACTGCTGGCGCTGGGATCGGTCGAGGCAATCGAGGGCACCGTGCGTATCGCCGCCAGCGAAGTTGTCGCCGCCTATGTGCTGCCGGAGATGACGGCGCGGCTAGGGATCGAGGAGCCGGGTATCGAGGTTGAGATCGTCGCCTCCAATCAGGTCGAGAACCTGCTGCGCCGCGATGCCGACATCGCTATCCGCATGGTCAAGCCGGCGCAGAATGAACTGGTGGCGCGCAAGGTCTGCGATATTCCGCTCTGCGTCTGCGCGGCAAAATCCTATCTCGACCGCCGTGGCCGCCCGCTGGAGCCATCCGGCCTTGTCGATCACGATCTGGTCGGCTTCGACCGCAGCGACGAGATCATCAGGGGCTTCACCCAGTATGGCATCCCTGTTACGCGGAGCAGTTTCCGCTTCAGGGCCGACAACCAGATCGTCTTTTGGGAGGCGGTGCGGGCGGGAAACGGCATCGGTCTCGGCCAGCAGCCGCTGGTCGACCGTGATCCATCGGTGGAGAAATTGCTGCCTGGGCTGCCACTGCCTGATCTGCCGGTATGGCTGGCCATGCATCGCGACGTGCGCACCAGCGTGCGTATCCGCCGCGTGGCAGATTTCCTCTACGAAGAGCTGAAACGCTATTCGGCCGGCGCGGCAGCGAATTTGGCGCGGTGAGCAAGCCCGGCCATCGACAGCACGACGATCAGCAGCCCCGACATGGCTACGAAGATCGGGCCGAAGCTCGAATGCTCGGCAACGAAGCCGATCGCCGACGGCGCCACCAATATGCCGGAATAGCCCATGGTGGTGACGACGCTCATGCCGGTGCCCGACGACATGCCTTCCTGATTGCCGCCGGCAGAAAAGATGATCGGCACCATGTTGGCGATGCCGAAGCCGCACAGGGCAAAGGCGGCGATTGCAAGCCAGGGCGAGGGCGACAGTCCGGCGATCAGCATGCCAGCAGCCGCGACAACCGCCGAGCCGCGTAGCGTCGTGACCGCGCCGAAGCGGTTGCGTACGCCGTCGCCAAAGAACCGCATGATCGCCATGACACCGGAAAAGGCAGCATAGGCGAGACCGGCGATGGCAAGGTCTGCGCCGAGTTCCTGCCTGAGATACAGCGCCGCCCAGTCGAGCACCGCGCCTTCGGAGATCATCGTCAGCAGCGCCATCAGTCCGACGAGGTAGACCAGCGGGTTGGCCGGCAGCGTGAATTTGTGATGCCCGGCCGCCTGCGGCCTGTTCTCGCCGATCAGATAGCCAACCGCCACCGCGATCACCGCGAAGGCGAGCGCAGTCACCACCGCCGCGTGGGCGAGATGGCCGTAGGTCTGGATGACGAAGCCGCCGAGGCCGCCGCCTGCGAAACCGCCGAGGCTCCAGAAGCCATGCGACGACGACATGATGGCGCGGGAGAGCCGCCGTTCGACCACCACGGCATTGGCGTTCATGGCGACGTCCATGCCGCCGATCGAGCCACCGAAGATGAACATGGCGATGGCTGCAAGCGGCACATTGGGCGCCAGCGCCACGACCAGCAGGCCGAGGCTGCCACAAAGGCCGAACCAGCGCAGCACGTTGCGCGAACCATGTCTGGAGATCAAATGGCCGCACCAGGTCATGGCGGCGACGGCGCCGGCTCCGAACAGCAGGATCAACAAGCCGAGCGTGAATTTCGAGATGTCGAGCCGGGTCAGGAACACCGGAATCTGAGGCGCCCAGCTGCCGGTCAGGAAGCCGTTGGCAAGAAAAATGGCGGCGACGGCCCATCGTCCGCGAATGGCTGTCTGCATGGCTGTTGACGCGTTCATAAGGCGAATCCGGTCAGAAAATGGCTTCGCGCGGCAAATTAGATCGATTCAATTTCCAGTCAAGCGCTCTATTTCGAAAGCGTTTGGGCCAAGCGGGCTTAGTGGTCCTTGGGGCGCTGTGCCTCGAACTCGGCCTTCTTGGCGTCGGAGGCCTCAGTCTGATTGAGTGCCTGCCATTGCGCATAGGGCATGCCATAGACGATCTCGCGCGACTGGTCCTTGCTGAGGTCGACGCCCTCGGCATTGGCCGCGTCTCGATACCAGTTCGACAGGCAGTTGCGGCAGAAGCCGGCGAGGTTCATCAGATCGATGTTCTGCACGTCGCTGCGTTCGCGCAGATGTTGGACCAGCCGGCGAAAGGCGGCGGCCTCGAAGTCGCGCTTCTGCTCGTCGCTGAGTTCGGTCATCGAAACCTCCGTCATAGCGGCCCGGTGCGCGAGCCGAACATCTTCACGACATGTATATCGGGACGGCGATTGATCGCGTCAACGATCAGCGCCAACCGTTCGGCCCAGTCGAGCGCGCCCTTCTGGTCTGCTATCAGATCCTGGCGGATTTCGATCAATGCATGAGCGAAGCCGTTGATGATGGCGTGCTTGTACATGGTGTCGCCGCGCAGCGCGCCGTCATAGGGTTCATTGTCGCCGACGACGAGGTTCTCGTCCTCGGCCAGCATATCGATCAGCGGGCGTGCCACCCGGTCGTCGAGGTCCCACAGGATGCCGACATGCCAGGGACGCTGGACCCCTTGCATGGCCGGCGTGAAGGAATGCACCGACAAGATGAAGGGCGCCTGCGCAGAGGCCCGCGCGACCGAGGCAATCACGGCGCCGACGGCATCGTGATAGGGCCGGTAGAAGCCATCGAGCCGCCTTTCGCGCTCCTCGGGAGCGATGGGGTAATTCCCGGGCACCACAGTGCCGTCATAGAGTTGGCGAATAAGCGTCGGATCGTCCTCGCCGCGGTTGGGATCGATCAGCAGCCGCGAAAAATTGGCGAGCACCGCCGGCACGTCGAGCAAAGCGGCCAGTTCGCGCGTTACCGTTTCGACGCCGATGTCATAGGCAATGTGGCGGTCGAACTCCGCCGCCGGCAGGCCGAGCCTGCCATAATCGTCGGGCAGGTCGCGGCGGGCATGGTCGCACAGGAGCACGATGCCTCGCTTGCGGTCGCCTTCGACAATATCGCAAGGCGCGAAAACTGTGGATCGGGTCATTGTCGGGAAATGGTCTGTTCGCTGGCTTCCGGGGAGGGTGCTATCGTCATTCCACGAAGACGACGCTTGCGCAATGCCGTTGTTTGGCCAAGGTTTCCCTGGAAATCTGGCAGAGGCCGGCGAATTGTGCGCCGGAGCCTTCTAAATCGATTGGAATTGGACAAAACGGTGCGTTGACATGCGCCCGGACTTTTCCGAAAAGGGGCGCAGAGAGATGCTGATGTGGTTCTTGAGGGGTTTTCGGATGAGTTCCGCTGGCAGGCAGCGCATGCGCTCTGCCTTTGCCACGCCGCTCTTGATCCTTGCCGTCGGCCTGTCGGCGATGGTCGTGGCCTCGCCGGCGCGCGCCGATTTCCGCGTCTGCAACGCCACGCAGAATCTGGTCGGCGTCGGTATCGGCTATCGCGCCAAGGCCGGCTGGATCACCGAAGGTTGGTGGCACATCGAGGGATCGAGCTGCAAGACGCTGATCGAAGGGCCGCTGTCATCAAGGTTTTACTATCTTTATGCAGAAGACGCCGAGCGCGGCGGACGCTGGGACGGCCCGATCAACATGTGCGTGGCTGAGAAAGAGTTCAAGATCGCCGGCGTAACCGACTGCGTCGCACGGGGCTTTCAGCGCGCCGGATTCCAGGAATATGACACGGGCGAACAGGGAAACTGGATGGTCCAGCTGACCGATGAGTCCACAACGGGAGGCGCTCCAGCCGCCCCGGGAACAAACAGTCAATGAGACGTAGCCGCAAGGTCAAGATCCTAGCCACCATCGGTCCGGCCTCCTCGTCGGAGGAGATGCTGAAGAAACTGTTCGAAGCTGGCGCCGATGTGTTCCGCATCAATATGAGCCACACCGATCACGAGCTGATGCGCACGCTGGTCGGACGCATCCGCACTGTCGAGGAAGCGGTCGGCCGGCCGATCGGCATCCTGGCCGATCTGCAAGGGCCAAAACTGCGCGTCGGCAAGTTCGCCAATGGCAAGGAAGTGCTGACCGTCGGCCAGACCTTCACGCTCGACGACAATCCCGAACCCGGCACCTCGACCAGGGTCTATCTGCCGCATCCCGAAATCCTGACCTCCGTCGAGGCCGGACATCGCCTGCTGATCGATGACGGCAAGCTCGAATTGAAGGCGGTGAGAAGCGACGGCAAGTCGATCGTCTGCACCGTCGTCGCCGGCACCACGATCTCCGACAAGAAGGGCGTCAGCCTGCCCGATACCGACCTGCCGGTCGGCGCGCTGACCGAGAAGGACCGCAAGGACCTCGATGCCGTGCTGGCCACGGGCGTCGATTGGGTCGCGCTGTCCTTCGTCCAGCGGCCGGAGGATCTTGCCGAGGCGCGCAAGATCGCGCGCGGCCGGGCGCTGATCATGGCCAAGATCGAAAAGCCGCAGGCCGTCGCCCGGCTGGCGGAGATCATCGAACTGTCCGACGCGCTGATGGTCGCCCGTGGCGATCTCGGCGTCGAGATGCCGCTCGAGGCGGTACCCGGCATCCAGAAGCAGATCACGCGCGCCGCGCGCCGCGCCGGCAAGCCGGTGGTGGTTGCAACGCAGATGCTGGAATCGATGATCACAGCACCGGTGCCTACCCGCGCCGAGGTGTCGGATGTTTCGACCGCAGTCTTCGAAGGCGCCGATGCCGTCATGCTGTCGGCGGAATCGGCGGCGGGCGCGTATCCCGTCGAAGCCGTAGCGATGATGAACCGTATCGCCACCAAGGTCGAAACCGATCCGACCTATGCCGGCATCATCAACGCACAGCGTTCCGAGCCGGAAGCGACCGGCGCCGACGCCATTTCGCTGGCCGCCCGCGAGATCGCCGAGACGCTGAAACTTTCGGCGATCATCACCTACACGGCGTCCGGCACCACCGGCCTGCGCGCCGCCCGCGAGCGTCCGCAAGTGCCGATCGTCGCGTTGTCGCCGATCGTCAACACGGCGCGCCGGCTGTCGCTGCTATGGGGCACGCATTGCGTCGTCTCACCCGACGCAATCGATCTTGACGACATGGTCGACCGCGCCTGCCGCATCGCCTTCGAGGAAGGCTTCGGCAAGCCCGGTGACCGCGTCATCATCACCGCTGGCGTACCGTTGAGGACGCCGGGCTCGACCAATATGCTGCGCATCGCCTATCTGGGATCGGAAGCGGCCGGCCGGTAAGCCGCTTCAACGGCGGTCGCCCCGGACCCGGCTAATCGCCATCCGTTGGAGTGGTGCAGCAAACCATTCCGCAACGCTTCGGATCATGGCCGGGACATGGTCTGGGTCGTCGACGAGTTCAGCCAACTCGGACAGACGATGGACGCCGGTCAGGATGGAGATACGTTGGCGGTCCAGCACGCGTCCGGTCGCGATTTCATACGCGGCGACTATTCGCGCGGTAAGGTCCGGCGCGATAAAATTCGAGTAGATGAACTCCTGGTGCAACGCGCCTATGCCTGAATCGGCAAAGTCGTAGAGTCCGTTGAGCCTCATTCGCGCATGATCGAACGCCATGTTCCAGCCATGCCCGTCGAAGAATCCATAGATAATCCCGTGCGGGTCCGGTGGCAGACTTTCGTATTCCATCAGGGTTGCCTCGGCGCGGGCGAGTAGCCGAGGCGCCAGCAAGGGCAGCGCCTTCGCGCGGATTGCGCTCGGTGCCTGCCAGGTGCCTACCGGCTCGGCGCCAGCGGTCGCCATCTGGTTCAGGTCGAGCCGATGAAGCTCGGCGTAAAAGCGGCCCAGATCGTTGCCCAAGCGTTGGCGGGCATGTTCGGGCAATTCTTCATATCGTGCTGCCAGCAGATGGTCCCCTTTCAGTTTCTCATGTCTGGAGAACAGAGGCGGCCCCTCGTGGATGCTCATGGCGGGGACCGGCATCGACAGGCAAGGGCGGATCAGGGCCAGCAGGGCGGCTTCACTGAGAAGCGCTCGTTCAGCAACCTTGTGACGCGGGAACTTGAACACCAGCCTGTCGTCGACATCGACCGCCGTCGAGTGCCAACCTGCCGTCATCAGCCGGAAGCTTGAAGTCTCCAATTCCGGGAAGGCACGAATTATTGCTCGTGAGAATGTGTCCAGGTTCGGTTCAGGCATGGCCGTGTTGTAGGGGAGCTTCCCAGCCACGTGAAGGGACGGCGGTCAGGTCGGTGCAAGCTCTGCTTCCGGCTGCTTGAGATCGGCGCATTTCCCGACGCCATACAGATCGCCGGCGATCCGGGCTTCGACGCTTTTGGCGATAATCCGCAGGTCGACATCCTTGCCGGAGACCTTCTCGATGGCACCAACGACGAGATCGGGCGCAATCCAGTCCGGCTTGTGGCCGAGATTATGCACCCAGACGAGTTGGGCGCCCGGTATGTCGCGCTGGAGCCCGATCGAGTGAATCTCCGCATAGACGACCTTGTCGCGATCACCCGAAATGACCACGGTCGGGGCCTTGATCTGGTTGTAGTGCGGTGCGGCGCCAAGGGCATAGCGATAGAGCCCGGCGACATCGGTGGCGTTGGCACGAAAGGCCGATGGTCGCAGGACCAATGGGATGGAGGCCGCGGCGAGATAGTTGTCCGGCACCATGTTGGGCGAGAAGACGCAGGTCGTGGCGTCTTCCATCCGCAGCGTTCCCGTCGGATAGATCAGCGTCTCGGAAAACAGCCAGCCGATCACCGGAATGGTCGTCAGATCGTAATACCAGGAGGTTGCGCCGCCCGGCCACGGATGAGTTGCCGGCGCGAGAAAGACCAGGCCAAGCGTCTTGTCGGGATGCTCGCGGCCGAAAGTCGATGTCACCACACCACCGAAAGAATGACCGACGATAACAGCCTTCCTGATGCCCAGACGGTCCATCAACGCAGCGATGGTGTTGGCCTGAGCCGCCGGGTCTTCGTTGTTGCCGCGACCACGGCCCGACCAGCCGTGGCCTGGCCGGTCGAAGAACAGCATTTCGGCGTGGCCTTCGAGCAATGGCCGCAGCGGCAGCATCTGATCCCTGAGATTGGCGCTGGCGCCGTGGATGAAGACGATCGGCGGCAGCTCGGCGTTCGCGGGGCCCGGAATGTGGACATAGTGAATGCGGGCGCCATCGATGTCGGCGAATTCACCAATCGACGGATTGCGGCGTTCGATAAGCCATGAACCGGCGCGGGTGATGCCGACAAAGCCGAAGACAAGCGCCATCAGGAAGGCAAGGGCGGCGTAGATCAGGTTCATGGGGGAGATACGGGGATGGAGGGGGATAAGTTGTGCAGTAGCGAATAGGGAATAGGCAGTAGGCAGTAGGCAGTAGGAATGTGCGTAACGCGATCTGCGCCTACTGCCTAATCCTACTGCCTATTCCCTTAAATGCCTTCTCCAGCAAGCTCTTCCGAAAGCGTGCCGACCTGGTCCTGGGCGCTGCGCATCATTGGATAGATCGCCAGAACCTTCTGCCAGGCCTCGAGTGCCGATTGCTTGTGGCCGGTCAGTGCCATGATCTGCGCCAGGCCGGAGAGCGCGCCGAAATGGCGCGGCTCGAGCTGCAGCGTATGGTCGATGTCGGACATCGACTTGCCGTAGTTTTTCATCATGAAATGCACGGTGGCGCGCCTATTCCAGCCTTCGGCATAGGTCGGCTGTAAGATCACCACCTGGTCGAGGAAATCGAGGGCGACGTCGAACTTCTGACTTTCGATGGCCTTCTGCGACCACTGCATCATCAGATCGATCGAGGCGCTGCCGGATTGAGACCACTCATTCCAGATGTTGCCGGCAATACGCTCGGCTGCCTTTTCGTTGCGCTCGCGCTTCAGGTCGTTGAACAGCTGATCGAGACGGGCCTGCCTCGTCGTTGCCACCGGCGGCACGTCCTTGCTGGCCGGCGGCACGACAGCGTCATCCGCGCGCGCCAGGCCATAAATGGCGCTGGAAACAAGCAGAGACGTCAAAAATGCAAAAAGAATCCGCATCGCCGGACTCTAATCCCGGGCGGCGGAACGTCAAACTGAATTTGGCGTGAAAGGGCCGGCAGGCGGGCAACAAGCATCAATGGGCGGAGGCAACAGCCTCCAGCCCGAAAACTCAGCCCTGGCGTGCCTTGTAGCGCGGAGCGGTCTTGTTGATGATGTAGATACGGCCTTTGCGGCGAACCAGCTGGTTGTCGCGGTGACGCGCCTTCAGCGCCTTGAGCGAATTCTTGATCTTCATGGTCTTGCCTGTCGGTGTGGACCCGGTTCGGGTCGAAATTTTAAGGCGCGCCAGAAGACGCGCCTTTGAACTGTGGGTGGCTCATAAACGAGGAGCCTTGTCCGTGTCAACCGCAAGCGTGCTCCGTCTCTCCATATCATCAAATATCCGCCATGTCTGCCTTGCGGCATTGCGCGGGCTCCAGTCGGCTGGGATGATGCGCCCGCCATGAAGTGATTTGGGGATGGATATGCGCCGAATTTTCCTGTCCGCCTGCATTCTCGTGCTGGCGGGAGCCTCGGCTGCCCGCGCGCAGGAGTGCGACCGCAGCGACGACAGCCAGCAGATGATGAACATCTGCGCCGGCGAGGATTACCAGGAGGCCGACGCTAGGCTCAACAAGGCCTACCAGGATCTCATCAGCGCGGATGACGCCGACGGCAAGAGACTGCTGCAGGTGGCGCAACGCGCCTGGATCGCCTTTCGCGATGCAGAGTGCGCGCATTCCACCGCAGCCAGCGCGGGCGGTTCGATCCATCCGATGGAAGTTTCGCAATGCCTGGCCAGGCTGACCAATGATCGCATCGAGCAGCTCGCGGCCGCCGCCAATTGCGAGGAAGGCGATGCCAGTTGCGCCAGCCCCGACCAAGACGAGAGCGACGACGTGCAGTAGGCCTGTTTCGGGGGTTAGGCGCGACGGCTGATCCGGGTGAAATGGCCCATCTTGCGGCCGGGGCGTGCTTCGGCCTTGCCATAGAGATGCAGCATCAGGTCCGGCTCGGCGAGCAGGGCTGGAACACGCAGCACATCGTCGCCGATCAGGTTCTCCATCACGCAATCGGAATGACGCTGGGGATTTCCAAGCGGCAGGCCGGCGACGGCGCGGATGTGCTGCTCGAACTGCGAAACGATGCAGGCCGCTTCCGTCCAGTGGCCGGAATTGTGCACACGCGGCGCGATTTCATTGGCCAGCAGCGAGCCGTCGGCGAGCACGAAGAACTCGACGCCGACAACGCCGACATAGTTCAGCGCCGACAAGATCCTCGATGCCGCTGCTCGCGCCGCTTCCGCCGTTTCGGGCCTTATGCGGGCCGGCAGGGTCGACGTATGGAGAATGCCGCTGCGGTGGACGTTCTCGGCCGGGTCGTAGGCGGCGACAGCGCTGTCGATGCCGCGCGCGGCGATCACGGAAATCTCGCGCTCGAACGACACGAAACTTTCCAGGATCAGGGGCACATTGCCCATCGCCTCGCAGGTGCCGGCGAAGCCGCCGGCTTTCATATTGCGGAAGACGCGCTGGCCCTTGCCGTCATACCCCATGCGGCGCGTCTTCAGGATGCCGCTGCCATCGAACGCGTTCAGCGCCGCCGCCAGCTCGTCATCATTGTCGACCGGGAGGAACTTCGCGGTGGCAATGCCGATGCCGTTGAGGAATGTTTTTTCGCTCACCCGGTCCTGCGCCACTTCCAGCGCGCGCGTCGGCGGATAGACAGGAACCTTGGCTGCCAGCGCGCTGGCGGCCGCAACCGGTACATTCTCGAACTCGTAGGTGACGACGGAACTCGACGCTGCCAGTTCGGCAAGGGCTGCCGGGTCGTCATAGGGGGCCGCTATCTGCCGGTTGGCGACCTGCGCCGCCGGGCAATCCGCTTGCGGCTCCAGCACCACGGTGCGGTAGCCGAGACGGGCGGCAGCAATTGCCAGCATGCGGCCGAGCTGGCCGCCGCCAATGATGCCGATGGTCGATCCGGTGGCCAGGCTCACGGCGTATCCGTCGGTTCGGTGGCGACCTTGGCGGTTTGCGCGGCCCGCCAGGCATCCAGACGGACGGCAAGCTCGTCATCGTTCAGCGCCAGCACGGCAGCGGCCAGAAGGGCTGCGTTGGCGGCACCGGCCTTGCCGATGGCCAGCGTTCCCACGGGAATACCGGCCGGCATCTGGACGATGGACAGCAGTGAATCCTGCCCGGAAAGCGCCTTCGATTCCACCGGCACGCCAAACACCGGCAGCGGCGTCATCGCCGCCGTCATGCCGGGCAGATGCGCGGCACCACCGGCGCCGGCGATGATCACCTTGTAGCCCGCTGCCTTGGCGCCCCTGGCGAAATCGTAGAGCCGGTCTGGAGTGCGATGCGCGGAAACGATCAGCCGCTTGTGTGGAATGCCCAGGGCTTCCAGGGTTTCGGCCGCATGGCGCATCGTCGCCCAGTCGGACTGGCTGCCCATGATGATGGCGACGTCGGCGCGTTGATCGTCCAAGTCCGTGTTTCCCGGCGACAAAGGCGCGCCTTAGCGGAATTCGCGCGAAGCCGCAAGGATCGGCGGCCGCCGCAGCGGTTTGGCAAGAGGGAAACCAGGTCAGATGCCGTCGCGCTCGGCCTCTGGCGTCGAGACCAGCAAGGCCGACGCCGCATTGGCGGCGGTAACGGCCGCCCGCATGGTCTCCCCACGGGCAAGCGCCGCGGCCAGCGCACCGACGAATTCATCGCCGGCGCCATGCGTGCTGACGACCTTGACCGGGATGGCCGGCAGCGCAAAGGCCTCGCCGGTCCGATCACAGCAGGCGACACCTTCGCCGCCCGCCGTGACAATCGCGATAGGGCAAAGATCGGCCAGCAGCCGCGCGGCTTGCGCGGCACCGTCCAGCGTCTCGACGACCGCCATGCCGGCCAGGAACTCCGCCTCGATGGCATTGACCACCAATATGTCGACCAGTGCGATCAACTCGCCGGAGAGTTTGCGCGCGGGGGCGGCGTTGAGCACGACTCGGCCGCCTTGCGCCTTCGCCGCGCGTGCGGCGGCAATGTTGGCCGCTTCCGGCACCTCGTTCTGCAGCAGGAGCACCGCCGTTTGGGACATCATTTCGGAAGCAGCGGCAATATCGGCATCGCCCAGAGTGAGATTGCTGCCCGAGACGATCACCGCGCCATAATCGCCGCCCTGGTCGAAGATCGCCACGCTCATTCCGGAACCGGCACCAGCGGCCACCCGCACGAAACGACGATCGACCCTGGCGCGATCGAGATTGGCCAGCAACGCCCGCCCGAAATCATCGTCGCCGACCGCGCCGATCATCGCCGCGCGCACGCCGGCCCTTGCCGCCGACACGGCCTGGTTGCCGCCCTTGCCGCCGCATTTCGGGTGCCAGGCATGGCCGGTCACCGTCTCGCCCTTGCGCGGACGGTCGGGCGCGTCGACCATGATATCGTAATGCAGGCTGCCGAACACGGTGACCAGCGGCGCTGTCCTCATGAGCCCCGGTCTTTTCGTTTCGATGTCACCGCCGACATGGTGCGGCCGAGATTGCGCTCCGC
This sequence comes from Mesorhizobium sp. M0047, assembly GCF_040323315.1. Lineage (NCBI taxonomy): Bacteria > Pseudomonadati > Pseudomonadota > Alphaproteobacteria > Hyphomicrobiales > Phyllobacteriaceae > Mesorhizobium > Mesorhizobium sp. M0047. Next base: position 56,584 of record NZ_JAMYUW010000026.1, read on the forward strand.
CGCCTGATAGTCGCGCTGCGCCACCGCGACGAACAGCGCATCGAGGATGTTGAGCTGGGCGATACGCGCCGCCGCGTTCTCGCCCATTAATGGCGATCCCTGCGCGGTCGAGCACAGCACAATGTCGGCCACTGCAGCCAACGGCGAGTTGTCGTAATTGGTGATGGCCAGCGTCCTTGCGCCGTTCTTGCGGGCCAGTTGGATGGCGTCGATGACGGCAGATGTGTTGCCCGAATGCGAGAAGCCGACGGCGATATCATCGCCGCCGAGCAGCGAGGCCGACATCAGCATCATGTGCGAATCGTCGTAGACGGATGCGCGGATGCCGATGCGCAGGAACTTGTGCGAGACGTCGCGCGCAATCTGCGCCGAGCCGCCGACGCCGTAGAAATCCCGGTTCTTCGCACGGTAGAGAAGCTCGGCGGCGCGGTCGAAATCCTCGATGTCGAGGATCGCCAGTGTTTCCTCCAGTGCCTGGATGGAGGTGCGGAACACTTTTTGCACGATCTCGGCCGAACTGTCGTCGGATGACAGTTCCTGATGCATCTCGGCGGTCGGCAGGCGGCTGTATTCATAGACGGCGGTGCGAAAGTCGCGATAGCCGGAAAAACCGAGCTTCTTGGCGATCTTGACCACCATTGCCTCGGACACGCCGGCCTCCTCGGCGATCTGCTTCAGCGGGATGCTCTCGTCAAAGCCGCGCCGGCCAAAGACGGTTTCCACCACCTTCGCCTCCAGCGGGGTGAGATGCGGCATCATCATGCGGATCCGCGGTCCTACCGCTTTCAGGTCCAGCCCGCTCAAGGTCATCCACGCCCCCTCGTCACGCGATCGATAAGCATCGCGGCGAGGATTATAAGACCAGTTGCCAGAAGCTGATAGAAGGACTGCACGTTCATCAGCGTCAAACCGTTGCGCATGGCGCCGAGGATGACGGCGCCCAGGATGGTGCCGACGACACTGCCCTTGCCGCCCATCAGCGAGGCGCCGCCGATGGCGGCAGCCGCGATAGCGTCGAGTTCCCAGAGATTGCCGAGGATGGGCTCGGCGGCACCGAGTCGGCCTATCAGGATTTGCGCGGCAAGGGCCGCCAGCAGCCCGGAGATCATGTAGGCGGCGATCTTGGTGCGGGCGATCGGCACGCCGGCGATGTAGGCAGCCTCCTCATTGCCGCCGACGGCGAGCAGATATTCGCCGAAAGGCGTCTTCTTCAAAACGATCCAGGCGACGACAGCCACCAAGGCCACGATGATAACCGCCAGCGGCAGCCCGAACAGCAAGCCGTTGAAGACGGAGCGAAAGCTTGCGGGCAGGCCGAGCACCGGATTGCCGCCGGTATAGATCAGCGCCAGTGCCCGGTATGTGCTGAGTGTACCCAATGTGACGATGAAAGGCTGCAGCCCGACATAGGCGACGAGCACGCCGTTGATGAGGCCGCACGCAAGACCAATGGCGAAGCCGGTGGCGATGGCGAGCGGAAACGGCACGCCGGCGACCATCATCGAGGCCGAGATGACGGCCGAGAGCGCTGCCGTCGGCCCGACCGACAGGTCGATGCCGCCGGAGATGATGACCAGCGTCATGCCCAGCGCCAGGCAGGCATTGATGCTCGACTGTTGCAGGATGTTGATCAGGTTGCGCTCGGCGAAGAAGCCTGGCACCAGTGCCCCGAACACGGCCAAGATCACGACAAGGCCGATCAATGTGCCGGCGTCGCGCATGGAGACCCCGCGCATGAATTCGGCCCGTGGCTGCACCAGAATGGTATCCGACATATCCGTCACCTACTGTCTTGAGTCTGCGGGATGGCGTGCGCCGCGATCGCCTGTTCGCTGATGTCGTCCCTGTGGAGTTCGGCCGCGATCGAGCCGTCGCGCATCACCAGCACGCGGTCGGCGAGCCGGATCACCTCGGGCAGTTCGGAGGAGACGACGATGACACCGTGGCCTTCCCGGGCGAGCTCCTCGATCAGATGATAGATCTCCGCCTTGGCGCCGACATCGATGCCGCGCGTCGGTTCGTCGAACAAAAGGATGCGTGTTCCGGCCGCAAGCCAGCGGCCGATGATCGCCTTCTGCTGGTTGCCACCGCTGAACAGGCGGATCGGCCGATCGAGCAGGAATGGGCGCAGGTTGACGCGGCCCATCTTGTCGATTGCCACCCGTTTCAACCTGGCGTGATCGATGACGCCGCGCGGCGCGAATACGCCCATCGAGGCCAACGCCATGTTGCTGGTGATCGAGCGCAGCGGCACGATGCCCTCGCGCTTGCGCTCCTCCGGCACCAGGCCGATGCCGGCGGCAATCGCATCGCGCGGGCTGGAGAATCGCGTCGCCTTGCCATCAATTGCGATCGTACCGGCGGTGGCGCGGTCGGCGCCGGCCAGCAACCGCAGTAATTCGGTGCGGCCTGAGCCGACAAGGCCGGCAATGCCGAGCACCTCGCCACGATGCAGTTCGAACGACACATCGCGCACCTTCGTTGTCGAGGAGAGCCCGCGCGCGCTCAGCATCACCTCATTCGAGGCGTGAGAGGTATGCCGTTCCTGCGCCAGTTCGCGGCCGACCATCATCGCCACGACCGCCTTTTCCGACAGGCCTTTCAGGTCGACGGAATCGATGACCACGCCGTCACGCATGATGGTGGCGCGCCGGCAGATGCCGAACACCTCGTCCAGCTTGTGCGAGACATAGACGACGGCGACGCCGTCGCGAGCGAGACCGGTGATGACTTGTGCCAGCCGTTCGAATTCGCTCGGCGTCAGGCTCGATGTCGGCTCGTCCATGGCGACGATGCGGGCACGGTCAAGCAGCGCGCGGGCGATCTCGACGATCTGCCGTTGCGCCACCTTCAGGGTTCCGAGGGGAGCGGCCGGGTCGATGGACGGGTCAATGGCTGCAAGAGCCTCGGCAGCGCGGCGCTCCTGTTCCCGCCGGGCGACGAAGATACCGCCGCGCGTCAGCGGTTGGCCGAGGAACATGTTCTGGGCGACGCTGAGGCGCGGCACCTGCTGCAATTCCTGGTGGATCATGGCGACGCCCGCGGCACGCGCGGCGACCGGATTGGCAAGCGTCACCGGCTTTCCGTCGATGAGGACGCTTCCCGCCGTCGGTCTGTAGACGCCCGACAATATGCGGAGCAGCGTCGACTTGCCGGCACCGTTTTCGCCGAGCAGACCGTGGATTTCACCGGCACTGATCGAGAACGACACGTCGTTGAGCGCCCGCACGGCCGGAAACAGCTTGGAAATGCCTTGGAATTGCAGCCGGGGTGACATTGGGTTCAATCTCCGGGCAACGGTGCCGGCCGGGAGCGAACTGCTCTGGCCGGCACCCGCCGATCGGCCTTACTGGCCCGCAGCGGCATCTTCGAGCAGGGCCTTGCGCGCGCCGGGTCCGGAATAGCGGTCGGCATTGTCCTTGGTGATCAGTGCCTGCGGCGTGGCGACGACGCGCGGCAGCTTTTGTCCGGCCACCAGCCGCAGCGCCGTTTCCAGTGCAACCTCACCGGTCAGCACCGGGAAGCTGTCGACCGTGCCGGTCAGTTCGCCGGCGCGGATCGAGGCATAGGCGTCGGAGATGCCGTCAGTGCCGAACACGGCAACCTTGTCCTGCAGGCCGGCAGCCTTGACCGCCTCGACAATGCCCAGCGCCATACCGTCATTGTTGGCATAGAAGCCGATCAGGTCGGGGTGCTGCTGCAGGATGTTGGTGGCCGCATCATAGGAGGTCTGGCGGTCCCAGTTGCCGGGAACACTGGCGACGACCTCGAACTTGCCCCCTTCGGTGATGGTGGACTTGAAGCCATCGGTGCGCTGAACGGCTGCGTAGACGCCGGCCTGGCCTTCGATGATGGCGACCTTGCCGCCATTCGGACGGTTCTTGATGAACCATTTGGCGACACGCACGCCATTGTCGCGCTGGACATTGCCGACATAGTGCTCGGCCTGCGGGATGACCGCATCGTTGACGTTGACCACCGGCACATTGGCGGCCTTGGCTTGCTCCATGATCGGCTGCAGATTGGCGTCGGTCTGCGGCGAGACGAGCAGAACGTTGTAGCCCTGCGTGACCAGGCCTTCGGCAATGGTCAGCTGGCCGAGCTGGTCGCCTTCGCTCTGCGCCGCCTGATAGACGACGGGAATGCCGACCTTGTCGCCGAACGCCTTGTAGCCCTCGCCCAGCGAGCGCCAGTATTCATTGGTCAGCGTCTTGGAGACCGCGCCCGCCTTGGTGCCTTCTGGCAGCTTGGGGAATGCGCCGAACTTGGCCTCGACCTGCGACCAATCGATACGGTCCTTCTCCGTATCGGAATTGAGCGGCGCGAGATCTGTGGAAAAGGCCGAGCCGATGGACAGCGCCATCAGTGCGGCGGTAGCGGTGGCAAGCAGAAGTTTCATTGTATTCCTCCCTTGTTGAAAACGGTGGTGGCTCGGATGCCTCAGCGGTCCGACCCGAGCATGATTTCCTGGATGATGGCCTGCGACGTCACCGCGTCCTGGCTGTCCATGGCTGCGGACAGGCGATTGTCCTGCTCCAGCCGGTCGACGACGCGCAGCATGCGCTTGACGGTGGCGATATTGACTTCGCATTCGCGCACCGGATCGAGCCCCGTCATGTCGGGGAACGTGTCGAAATAGATGGCGCCGGCGTAACCGTCGCGGCGGATCTGCCTGAGCAACTCGATGGTCTGCAGCGTGTGCACCGCGCCGACCATCAGGCCGTCATCGCGCTTGGCGTAGCCGTCGTTGAGGTGCACGCCGAGCAGCTTGCTGTGGCGCGCCACCAGAGCTGCGGCAAAGGCCGGCTGCTCGTCGGCATAGAGCACATGGGCGAAATCGAGCGTGACCCCGAGATTGGGCAGGCCGACGTCGCGGATCGCCAGCAAGGTCGTCGCTGCGTCCGGCATCAGGCTGTAGGAGCGCGGTTCGTTGGGCTTGTATTCAAGGCTGATCTGGCAGTCGGGGTCATGCGCGGCCACTTCACGAATCCCATCGATTTCGTGTTGCCAGAGCGTGGCATAGTCAGCCTGGAAGGCGTAATCGAAGCCATCCTGGCCGAGCCACAGCGTCATCAGATTGGCGCCCGCCCCGCGCACGGCGTCGATTCCCGCTTTGGTCAGGTCGATGGCTTCACGGCGCACCGCTTGGTCCGGATTGGTGAAGGCGCCAAGCTTGAAGGCCGGATTGGAGTAGTAGCGCATGGCGAAGCCATTGATGGAAAGGCCGAGATCGCCGAGTTTGCGGGCAATCTCGGCGGGCTTTGCGCCTACATGGTCGGGGTAATTCAGATCGAGGTCGGTCAGTCCGGCAACCCTGGCGGCGCGTGCAGCCATCTGCAGCAGCGAGGGTTTGCCGACGAGGCCAGGCCATTCGGCCTGTGGTCGCGAGGCAAAGGAATTCAGGCGCGTGGCGAAGCGATTGGCTGTCATGATCGACCCTTCAATGGCGATAACTTCACATAAGTGCGAATAGTTGTAAAGTAGTTGTTTGCAGGGCGATGAACGGCCGCAAAGCCGCCGTTGCGGCCGGCTGGGTCACGCAGGCGCAGGGCAGTTTCCTGGTCGGCGTCTCAGGCTGGGGAATCGGTCGGCCAGTGGAATCATCAACCGGGCAGGCCGTCCTCACACCGCCGCCTCGCGGAAGCGGGCGACGAAGTCATCGAGTTCGGGCCGCTCCATGTCCGAGATCGCCCAGTAGGAGAAGGCGCCGTCTCTCCAATGCACCAGCGAAAAGCCGCCCGACGAAAGATCGGCGGGTTTGGCGATGCCGCCGCCCTGCTGCGGTTCGGCGACCAGCGTGATCAAATGCTCGCGGTGGCGGTAGACCAGCGCCGGCACCGGCCGACCTGATATCACCTCGACCCGGCCGCCGATGAGTGCGTAGCCATCCTGCGCGAGGTCCGGCGCCGGCGGCGATACGCCGATCCGGGCATCGAGCCATGGCTTGACCGTATGGCGGTCGGACGAAACGATGTCGATCGGACTGGCGGCGAGCAGGCTGCGGCGATGGCCGCTGGCGACCGCCGCGGCGAAACCGTCGGACGCGTTGTTGACCATCACCCATTGCGTCGCCCCGCTGGCCAGCACCGCGCTGATCATGATCGACGCGGCTAGTGCGCGCCAGTCGAACGGGCCGAAGGTCCGCGACGAACCTGTCCTGGCGTCCCGTCTCCGGCCGCCCCCGACTGACGCCGCGATCAATCCTGGTTGCGGCGACGGCGTGCCCCGCTGCGGCTCGGCCGCTTCGTCTTGCGCCGGTCGTGCCGTGCCTGTCGCACCAAGTGCGGCAATGCGCGCCCGAAAAACATCGCTGACATCGGGGCGCGGCAAGCTGCCGAGCGCGCCCTGCAAGGCAATGATGCGGGCGTGTTCGGCGACCAGCGCCGGATCGGCGGCGATGCGCCGCTCCACCGCCAGTGCGGCCGCTGCATCGAGTTCGCCATCAATGAGGGCGTGGATCATCAGCCGCATGCCCTCGGGATCGTTGGGCAGCCCGTCGTCATGATTGGTCATGGCGCTCTCCCCAGTTCAGACACAAGCAGGCCGCGGGCGCGGGCCAGCCGCGACATCACGGTGCCCATCGGTACCTCCAGCATGGCCGCCACCTCGCGGTAGCTAAGACCGTTGATGTCTCGCAGCACCAGCGTCTCGCGAAATGGCTGCGGCAGTGCTGCGATCGCCGCCTCCAGTGCCGCCGTATCGGCCCTGGCGATCAGGCTCGCCTCCGGGCCATCTTCGTCGGGCGGGCTTGTGCCGTGCGCTGCCGCCATTTCGTCGAGATCGCCGAGGTCGCCGACGGCGAGCATGCCGCGCGGCCGGTTGCGAGACATCCAGGTGTAGGCGGTGTTGCGCACGATGGTCAGCAGCCAGGCGCGGGCATTGCCGCCGGCATAGCCTGATATGCCAGCATGTGCCTTCACGCAGGCCTCCTGCACCACATCCTCGGCATCGGTGGCGTTGCCGGTCAGCCAGCGGGCGAGCGCAAGCGCATCACCAAGATGGGGCAGCACTACCTCGCCGAAGCGCTCGGCCAGGGCCTTTTCGCTCAACACCGCAGCATGCTCCGGCACTCCCGGCAGGTTCTGCCACGCCCCTTCAGGGAGCGACGGTGATCTTGCCCTGCATGTGCGGGTGAAGCCCGCAGAAATAGGCAAAGTCGCCTGCTTTGGTGAAGGTGAATTCATATGTGTCACCGGTGTCAAGCGCCTTGGAGCGGAAGGAGGAATCGTTGGCGACGATAAGATGCGGGATGTCGTCGTCGTTTCTGAAGATCACCCTGGTGCCGGGCTTGACCGTCAGTTCGTGTGGCGTGAAGGCGAAGTTCTCTATTTTGACCATCGGCGCATCGACCGCCGCGCGTAGCGGCTGACAGGTTCCCGTGGTCAGGGCGAAGGCGGTGAGGATCGCGGCCATATGCCGGGCCGGAAGGCGAATGCAGAGCATGATAATTTCCTTTGCCGTCCAGGCTCAAGCCAGGGTCGAGTCGATGATGGCGAGATCCTGCCCGCCTTGCTTCACGTTGACGCTGCTGGTGCCGAGCAGGCCGCGCAGTTGGCCGGCGGGCACCGTCATCGGTCCGGGCGAGGCGGCAGTTCCTGGCGCCGGCTGCGGGAAGGCGGTCGAGCGCGCGGTGTGAAAGGTGACGTTGCCTTCCACCTTCTGCATGATCTGGTGGATGTGGCCGTTGAGCACGGTGACCGAGCCGAAGCGCTTGAGCAGGCCGAGCGCCTGGGCCGCGTCGTCGGTGCCCCAGCCCCATTCGGGATAGACCGCCCACAGTGGGATATGAGCGAACACGACGATCGGGGTCGACGCGCGGACGGCCTTCAGGTCGTCCGCCAGCCAGGCCAGCTGCTCCGGGCCGAGATTGCCGAGCCCGCCGGCCTTGAGGTTGACGACATTGACCAGCGCCACGAAATGCACGCCGTTCTGATCGAACGAATACCAGCCGGCACCCCTGGTGCCCTTGCCGTAGCGGTCGAGATAGGCCTTGCCGTTGCCTTCGTCGATCAGATCGTGCTCGCCCGGCACGTAATGCACGTCGAAGCCGGCGCCGCCGATGATCTCAGCGGCACTGTCGAACTGTGCCGGCTTGGACAGATGGGTGATATCGCCGGTGTGAATCATGAAGGCGGGTTTTTGCGGCAGCGCCTGGATCTTGCCCATCGCTTCCTTCAGCGTGTCGATGGCATGCGGGTTGGCCGCTTTGTCGAAGCCGATATGGCTGTCGGATATCTGCAGGAAGGTGAAGCCCGTGGCCATGGCTTCGGCAGCTTGTGCGGCCCCGAGCAGGTTGAGCGACACTGGTATGCCGCCTGAAATCGTCCACAGCACGCCGGTGCCGGCCCAGATCATGCATTCCAGTGCATGGCGGCGGCTGATGCGCCCGCTTTCGTCATCGTGGTGATGGGTCATGTCGGTCTCCTCATCGCCTGGAGTGGCGTATGCTGAGGAGACCCGGGGCGGCCGCGGTTTATTCCCGGCTGGGGAGGATCCGGCCGTTCACGGTCGCGTGATGGCGCGCGCCGATCGCGGCCGGCGCATTTTCAGGTGATGGTGTACCTGGCGTTTCAATCCGGCCAGCGCAAGACACCGGACGAATCCTTGCGGGCAGGCTTCATGGCATTGGCGGGCCGCTCGGCCGCGGTCAGCGTGGCGCGCAGCCGTTCGGCGACGATCTCCGCCTCGCCGGGATGAAGATTGCAAGGGTCGAGGAAGAAATGGCCGCGCTCCACCTCATGGTTGCGCACGATGATCGGCGGCGAGCCCATAGCCAATGCGGAGGCCAGGCCGGCCGCCGTGAACCGGCTTTCGGGCAATACAAAGATCTGCAACCGATCCAGTGGGTTGGCGGTGGGGTCGGGGATGATCTGCGCGACGATGCCCGGCAGCCCCTGCAACGCATCCTTCCACAGGTTCAGTGCCGCTTCTTCGCGCCGTCGGATGCCGGCATGGTCGCGCTTTTCCCAGGCTTCCAGTGCGGCCATGGTGCCGGCGATGCTTTCCTTGCCGACCTTCATGGCGCGCGCGACGCCGCGGTTCTGCAGAAAGGCGGCTCGAACCAGATCCTTGCGCCCGGTGACGATGCCGCTAGTCGGTCCGCTCAGGAATTTATGTCCGCTGTAGATGACAATGTCGGCGCCGCGCGCAAGAAAGCCGCGCAGATCATATTCGGAGGCCGCATCGACGATCACCGGGACGCCCCTGGCATGGCAGATCTCGCAGAATTCCTCTAGGGACAGCATGCCGTACTGCACGGTGTGGTGGGCGACGACATAGAGTCCTGCCGCCGTGCGATCGTTGATCGCCTCGCGCACGTGGTAGTCCTGCGTGACGCTGACGGTGCCGGCCGGCACGACCTTTGCGCCGGCCAGCCGGACCGACTGGTCGATTGGCGCGCCGTAGTTAACGATGTGGCCGAGCTGGACGATGACCTCCGACTTCAGCCCTTCGGTGTCGTCCGGCAGCCGCTCGATGGCGAGCAGGTTGGTTCCCGTCATCGCGCCGGCAATCGCCATGGTGATGCCGCTGGCGCAACAAGCGGTGATGAAACCGGCCTCGCCGCCGGTGAGGCGCGCAACGATCGTGCTTGCGGCACGCTGCAGATCGTCCATCTCCACCCATTGCGAGGCCATCTCCGCCATGGCGCTGATCGCTTCAGGCACCATGATCGATGCGCCGAGCGCTGTCATCGTGCCGGAGACGTTGATGATCGGGCGAAGGCCGAGCCGTTCGCGGATGGTGGTGTTGGAGCCGTCGGTGGAAGTGGTTTTCATCTCTAGGATTCCATTTCTAACGGGTCAGGCGGCGATCTCGACGACCGCCTCGATTTCGACGGTGATGTTCCCAGGCAAGGAGCCGACGCCGATCGCCGAGCGGGCATGGCCGCCGATGGTGTCGAACACATCGGCGAACAGATCGGAACATCCATTGACCACCTTCGGGTGGTCGCTGAAGGTCGGTATCGCGTTGACGAAGCCGAGCAGCTTGACGATGCGCACGATCCGGCCAAGATCGCCAGTGGCTGCGTGCATGACGGCCAGCAGGTTAAGGCCGGTGAGGCGGGCATGGCCATAGGCCTCTTCGACGGTGACATCATCTCCCACCTTGCCGGTGAACAGCGTGCCGTCGGTCCGCAGCGGCCCCTGGCCGGACAGGAAGATCAGCCGGCCGCTTTCGGCATGGGTGACGAAATTGGCGATCGGGGTCGGCGGCTCCGGCAGCGTCAGGCCCAACGCGGCGAGCCGGATATAAGGCGTCATGAAAAAAGGCTCCTTGCGACAGCGCTCGCTGTCCCGTTTAGAAATGCGACACGCGGAAACGTGCCAGGAAGGTGCGCAGGCGCTCATTATCAGTATTCGCCGCCAGGATTTCGGCGGGTGGACCTGCCGCGCTAACGCCGCCGTCAGCCATGAAGACGATGCGGCTCGAGGCATCGCGGGCAAAGGCCATTTCGTGCGTGACCATCACCATCGTCATGCCGTCCTCGGCCAGGCTGCGCACGACCTCGAGCACTTCGCCGACCAGCTCCGGGTCGAGCGCGGAGGTTATCTCGTCGAGAAGCAGGATCTTCGGCCCCATGGCCACGGCGCGGGCAATGCCGACACGCTGCTGCTGGCCGCCGGACAGTTCGGCGGGCAGGCTGTCGGCCCTGTGGGCGAGGCCGACCCGGCCGAGCCAGTGTTCGGCGATGGTGCGGGCCTCAGCTCTGCTCTTGCCGCGCACCTTGGTTAGACCAAGCATGATGTTGCCGGCGGCTGTCAGATGCGGAAAGAGGTTGAAGCTCTGGAACACCATGCCGGTCTCGGCCCGCATGGCGGCCAGATCGCGTTCGCTGCGGCGCTGGCGGGCTCCGGCTTCGCGAAAGCCGACCTCTTTGCCATCGATGCGAATCGAGCCGCTGTCGTAGCTTTCGAGGAAGTTGACGCAGCGCAGCAGCGTGGTCTTGCCGCTGCCCGAGGGGCCGATGACCGTCACCACTTCGCCGCGCGCCACCTGCAGGCTGACCGAACGCAGAACCTGGACGGTTCCAAAGGCTTTGGAAACGTCGCGGATGTCGAGAAGCGCCGGGGTGTCGTTCGAGCCTGTGGACATTGCTAATCCCGAATGAAGGAGAAACGCCGCTCGAGCCGGCGGCTGGCCAGCGAGAGGGCATAATTGACCGCGAAATAGATGAGCGCGCCGAGGAGGTAGAGCGGCATCGCCTCATAGGTGCGGCCGATGACCTGGTTTATGGCCTGCATCAGATCGGTGATGCCGAGCAGCGACACCAGCGCGCTGCCCTTGACCGCGTCGGTGACGCCATTGATCCAGGGCGGCAGGAAACGCCTGAACGCCTGCGGGAAGATGACGTAGGTGAGGCGCTGGCGAAAGGTCAGTCCGATCGCCATTGCCGCCTCGGACTGTCCCTTCGGAATGGATCCGACCGCACCCCTGAGATATTCGACGACCTGCGCGGTCTTGAACAAGGTCAGCGCGAGCACGGCGGCCCAGAAGGACGGCAGATGAAGCCCGACGGCCGGCAGGCCATAATAGACAAAGAAGATGAGCACCAGGATTGGTATGCCGCGAATGGTATCGCTGAAGATGCGCACCGCCCATTGCAGTGGCATGGGGCCATAGACGAGACCGACGCCCATGATCACGCCAGCGATCAGGGAGAACACCACGACAAGCAAGGATACCCATAGTGTCAGGGCAAAGCCCTGGGCGAGGAAAGGCAAGGCATAGGCGATTTGGGTCAGCATGTCAGCGCGCCGCCCTGAACCGGCGTTCGACAAGCCGAAGCGCAAAAAGCAGTATGTAGCCGGTAAGCAGGTACATCGCCGTCACGACGAGATAGACCTCGACGATCCGGAACGTGTTGAAGTTGATCCACTGGGCGCCATAGGTCAGTTCCGGCACCGAGATGACCGAGGCGACGGACGTGTCCTTGAACAGCGATATGAAGGTGTTGGACAATGCCGGCAGCGTGATGCGCAGCATCGTCGGCAGGCGCACGTTGAGCAGCCTTTGCCACGGCGTCAGGCCGATCGCCTTGCCGGCGTCCAGCTGTCCGCGCGGAACCGCCTCGAGCCCGGAACGGAACACCTCGACCAGATATGCGCCGCTGTAGAGCGAGAGCGTGACGACAAATGAGGTCGGCGCGCTGTAGGCGAGATCGACCACCGTCGGCAGGCCGTAGAAGACGAGATAGACGAGCAGGATCAGCGGCACGTTGCGGATGAATTCGACATAGGCGGCGATGATGGTGCGCACCACGCGCCCGGCCGAGACGTACCAGACCGCCAGGACTAGGCCGATGACGATGCCGATGGCGATCGAGATGACGGCGAGTTCGAGACTGAGCAGCAGGCCGCTCCACAGCTTGTCGAAATGCCGCCAGATCAGATTGAAGTTGAGGGCGTAGCCCATGCGTCCGCCTCGGTTGCCGCAGGCCTTAGAGCAGTTCACCGTTTCACGGAAACGGCAAACCGCTCTAACTCTGTTTTGACGCAATTCCGGACGGAAAACCGTTTCACACTTTTCCTGGAATTGCTCTAGGGAGGCGGAAGGGCGCTGGATACGCCCTCCCGCCTGATGCTGGTCAAATGGCTGGGAAGCCCGGATGGCGCGCCGGAGGCTCCTGTCCGAAATAGTCCTTGAACGCGGCGTCGTAGAGGGCATTTTCGTGGCCGAACATGGCGATGGTGAAAGTTGAGTTGACGAAAGTCAGCCAGTCAAGGTCGCCTTGCCGCAGAGCCGCGCCATAAAGCATGCTCAGCCAGCTCTTGCCCGCATCGAAATATTTGTCCGGATTGCGCGAGGCGAGCCAGCGCACCGTGGACAGATCGACGGCCGCGGCGTCGACGCGTTTCGATTCCAGCGCCTGCAGCACGTTGGCCTGGGTATCGATCTGCATGACCTGACACTCGGGCAGCACCGAATGCACCTGCGCTTCGGCATCGACATTCTGCAGGATGGAGATGCGCGTTGCGGCGCCGCCGGCAAGCAGCTTGTCGAAAGTCTTGTTCTCGGCGGTCGGCAGGCTCAGCAAGGCAACGCCCTCGACATAGTAAGGCCGGGAAAAATTGACCAGCTGCGAGCGCTGGGCGCTCATGGTCATGAACTGGATGGTGATGTCGACCTTGTTGGTGGTCACGTTGGGGATGCGCTGTGCCGGATCCTGCATGACGAATTCGACCTTGGTCGGATCGTCGAAAAGGCCCTTGGCGAGAATGCGCCCCATGGTGATGTCCATGCCGACCAATTCGCCGGCATCGTTCTCGAAGTGCCAGGGTGCGTTGGTGCTGCCGGTACCGACGATCAGCTTGCCGCGATCGAGCACGGTGCGCAGCAGGCTGTCGGACGCTGCCTGGGCAGCGGCTTTCTGGGCATCGACGGTTGCCAGCACGCCAGCCGTGGCCAGCCCTGCCATTCCAAGTTTCAGAAAATCACGTCTTCCGGATGTGTCGTTCACGGCGACCTCCTTTCGTGTTGTGTTCCCCTTGTGCACAGGCAAGACACACGTCCGGTGATTTTGTCTCTTACAAGAGACGAGTGTATCCTGTACAAGACAGATATTAACACCGGGAATCGACAATGCAAGATGGCAATACCTCCGCGATTTCAGCCGACGAGAAAATCTCGGGCTCCCGTGAAAAGGGACTCAACCGGGTGCTCGAGATTCTGGAGTTTCTTCACACGACCCAGCGGGCGATCGGCATTGGCGACCTTGCCAAAGGGGTGAATGCACCCCGTTCGACGACCTATACGCTGGTGCGGTCGCTGGTCGATGCGGGCCTGCTGGAATTGGAAAGCGACGGCAATCGCGTCTATTTCGGCAAGAAGCTCTATCTCTATGGAATGGACTATGTGCGGGGCAACGACCTCCTCAGACGAGGGCGTCAGGAGGTCGACAATCTATCGCGCGAGACCGGCGAGACGTCCGAACTGTGCATGCTGCAGAGCGGTCGCTACACGATCGTCCACGCGAGCCCAGGCACCAGGCCTTTTCGCATCAGCTCTGCCACCGGCCTGCAGATACCGCTGCCCTGGACGGCCTCGGGGCGACTGCTTCTGGCGGGGTTGGACAGGGCTGAAATCGAAGCCATGGTGTCGGACGACGATCTCGTGCTGCCCGACGGTCGCAAACTGCGGCTTGACGATTTTGTCACCGACATCGCAAAGGCGCGAGTCGCCGGCTATTGCGTCACCTCGGGCCTGGTCGATGCCTATACGAAATGCCTTGCCGCGCCGGTCTTTTTGGCGCCGGGCAAGGTCGAGGCGACGATGTGCCTGGTGGTCCCCATCGATACGTCCGAGGAGCGGACCGGCGAGCTCATCGGCCTGCTGCGTGATCGTGCTGCGAGACTTTCGACCGCCGCATAGGCGCTCGAAAGCGTACGCGCCCTTCAGGCAATGATGTCGGGAATGATCTTGTCTTCCAGCGCCATCAGCCGGTCCTTGAGGAACAGCTTCTTCTTCTTCATGCGCTGGATCTGCAGTGGATCGCAGGCCATGGCGATCATCGCGTTGATGGCCGCATCGAAATCGGCATGCTCCTGCTTCAGCCGGGAATATTCGAGCCGGATATCAGCCTGTTCCTGATCGGACATTATCTACCGTCTGCACGTCTGCGGCGCCCAAAAATGGGCCTGATTGGGCGGGGCCGGCGGGATTTTGCAACCGGCGCGCAGCCCATATCACATTTCACATTGTCGTGGAATGCTACCACGGATCATTCGACATCGCTGCCGGAAGGTGACACACTGTCATCATGCCGTCACAGAAGCGAACCTGCGGTGGACGCGCCATGACGGCTGCAATCGAGGAAACCATGAAAGGGAGAACCAATCATGTCTCTTGCATCCCATCTTGATGAGTTGCAGCGGAAACACGGCGACATCGAACGTGAAATCGATGACGCGATGAACCATCCATCGGTCGATGACCTCGAAATCGTGAATCTCAAGCGACGCAAGTTGGCACTCAAGGACGAGATTGAAAAACTCAGAGGGAAACCGACCACGCATTGATGCCCTCCTGACATAGCCGCTCACCGTCCGCGGCTTCTTTCCCCGGCGGGTGCCTTCCGCCGGCCTGGGAGGTTTTGATTTCCGGCACTGGGCCATCAGCCTGAGCCGGATTTCCACCCGGCTTAATTTCCGCTTCGGCCGTCGCCGGATTTCGCCAGATCATCGATTGTTTCTGGTCCTTGGCGGCGGGTCGATTCCGGCCAGTGGCGACCTGTCGCCATTGACAAGCCATCTTTGCTCATCCACCTCATGCCCGGACTTTAGCGCATCGCCCCGGGGCGCCTCTGTGCGTCCAAGGGGACGTAAGGCGCTCCAGAGACAAAAGGCTGGCCGGCATGACCGGATATTTTTCCTCTCCTTTCCCTCGCCGCACCTCGGTCGGCGTCGATGTCGGCGGCGTGGTCGTCGGCGGCGGAGCGCCCATTGTCGTGCAGTCGATGACCAACACCGATACGGCCGATATCGACCGGACAGTTGCGCAAGTTGCAGCACTTCACCGGGCGGGCTCCGAGATCGTGCGCATCACCGTCGATCGCGACGAGAGCGCCGCCGCAGTGCCGCGCATTCATGAGCGGCTTCAGCGGCTTGGCATCGACGTGCCGCTGGTCGGCGATTTCCACTATATCGGCCACAAGCTTTTGGCAGACCATCCGGCCTGCGCCGAAGCGCTGGCCAAATATCGCATCAACCCGGGCAATGTCGGATTCAAGGACAAGAAGGACCGGCAATTCGGGGCGATCGTCGAGATGGCGATCAGACACGACAAGCCGGTGCGCATCGGCGTCAACTGGGGGTCGCTCGATCAGGAACTGCTGACCCGGCTGATGGATGAGAACCAGGACAAGGGGTTTCCGCTGACGGCGCAGGAAGTGACTCGCGAGGCGATCGTGCAATCGGCGATCCTGTCGGCCGAGTTGGCGGAAGAGATCGGCCTTGGCCGCGAGAAAATCATCCTGTCGGCCAAGGTCAGCGGCGTGCAGGACCTGATTGCCGTCTATACCGAGCTCGCCACCCGCTCCAACCATGCGCTGCATCTCGGCCTCACCGAGGCAGGCATGGGCTCGAAAGGCATCGTGGCTTCGTCGGCTGCCATGGGCATCCTGCTCCAGCAAGGCATCGGGGATACCATCCGCATCTCGCTGACGCCGGAGCCGAACGGCGACCGCACACGCGAGGTGCAAGTGTCGCAGGAATTGCTGCAGACCATGGGGTTTAGGCAGTTCGTGCCGATCGTCGCCGCTTGCCCCGGCTGCGGCCGCACGACCTCGACCGTGTTCCAGGAACTCGCCCAGAACATACAGGCGGATCTGCGGAAAAACATGCCGGTGTGGCGCGAAAAATATCCTGGCGTCGAGAACCTCAAGGTCGCGGTGATGGGTTGTATCGTCAACGGCCCGGGCGAATCCAAGCATGCCGACATTGGCATTTCGCTGCCCGGCACCGGCGAGACGCCGACAGCGCCTGTCTTCATCGACGGCAAGAAGGCGGCGACGTTGCGCGGGCCCTCGATCGCTGCGGATTTCGAGAAAATGGTCGCCGACTATATCGAGCAACGGTTCGGCCGCGGCACGGCCGCGGCCGAGTGAGCCCATGCCGAAACTCTACTCCGGCGGCCACCTGAAGGCGTCTTCTGCGCTTCCGGTGCTCACGGACCAAATGTCCGCTGCGCGCGTCGCCGGGGCGACCCCGAAGCCACCGTCACCTGGCTCGCCGGAGCGAGTTTCGGCACGGGTTCAGCGCTCGATGCAGCGTTTCCTTGGGGCTGCGCTGGTTCTGCTTTGCGCCTTGGGTTGGGCGACGCTGGTTCAGGCGGATCCGCCGCAATCCGCCAAGCAACGGCTGATAGGCAAGGTCTGCAACCTGATCCAGGCGCATGCCGACCAGAATGGTCTGCCCAGGGATTTCTTCGCCCGGCTGATCTGGAAGGAAAGCCGTTTCGATCCCAACGCCGTCAGCCCAGTCGGCGCCGAAGGCATCGCCCAGTTCATGCCCGGCACCGCCAAGATGCGCGGGCTGGCCAATTCCTTCGACATCAACCAGGCGATCCCGGCCTCGGCGAAATATCTTGCTGAAATGAAAAGCGGCTACGGCAATCTTGGCCTGGCGGCCGCCGCCTACAATGCCGGCGAAAGCCGGGTGTCGCGCTGGCTCAGCTCCGGCGGCTTCCTGCCGATGGAGACCGAGAGCTATGTCTTCGACATCATGGGCGAGCCGGCCGACAAGTTCACCGACCGGGCCTATGCCGGAAAGATCGAGCCGCTCGACGCAAAGGCGGACTTTGCCTACGCCTGCCGCAGACTACCGGTGATCATGTCGCAGACGGTGGCGATGGCGTCGATCAACATAAAACCGTGGGGCATCCAGGTGGCCGGCAACTTCCGCCGCAGTGCCGCGATCAACCAGTGGCTGCGGGTAAGAAGCCGGTTCCCGGCCCTGCTCAGCGGGCATGATCCGGTGGTCAGCCGGGTGCGCACGCCGATCGGCCGGCGCGGCATCTACGCGGTCAGGATCGGTGTCGATGACCGTGCGGCCGCCAATGTCATCTGCCAGAAATTGCAAAGCATCGGCGGGGCGTGCGTGGTGGTGCGCAACCGGTAGCGACAAATGCGACGGATTTATTTCGAGCTCTCGTCGCGCGCCCATTCGACTGAGCAATGGCTCGGCAGTTGGCAAGGAGATCCTTATGTTGCGACCTCGCCGGAAATCATCCCGGTCGGCCGACTGCGTTGATCCTGCAAGCCAGTACCAAGGCCTGCCTCAAGCAATCTTAGCTGCCACCGTCTCGCTGAGCCAGGTGCCGATCTTGGTGCCGAGGCGGTCGGGTGAAACCGGCTTCGGCAGATAGTCGTCCATTCCGGCTTCGATGCACTTGTCGCGATCGCCCTTCAGCGCATGCGCGGTGACGCCGACGATCGGTATGTGGGTGCCCGTCGACATCTCTATCGTCCGGATGGCGCGGGTTGCTTCGTAGCCGTTCATTTCCGGCATCGAGACGTCCATCAGGATCAGCTTGGGGCGCAGCGCCCTGTACATCTCGACCGCCGTGCGGCCGTTGCCGGCGATGCGGTAGCTGAGCCCAAGGCCGTTGAGGATCTGGCCGAATACCAACTGGTTCACGTCATTGTCCTCGGCAATGAGGATGTCGATCGGTCCATTCGGCGTGGCCGATTCCGGCACCACCGCGACCGGCATCGCCGGGCCGCGGATGACAGTGAAGGCAGGTGGTGCCGCCGGGGGAGCCGGCACGATCGGTTCGCGGACGAACTGCGCCTTGCCGACCTGCGAGCGGGCCCTCTGGACGACCGAGATAACGGTGCCGAGCAGGACCGCGGAGCGGGCCGGCTTGGTCAGGTGCGCGGCGATGCCGAAGTCGATGATCATCTTGCCGAAATCGACTTGGTCGACCGAGGTCAGCAACACCACGGGGATGGAGGACAGCCTGCTGTCCAAGGCGATGGCTCTGGCGACGTCGGCGCCGTTCATGCCTGGCATCTGGTAGTCGAGGATGATGCAGTCGACGGCGGCGCCCAGCTGAAAGGCGCGATCGAGGAAGGCCAGGCCTACAGCGCCGCTTTCGGCGGCGGCACAGTCGAAGCTCCAGCTTCTGAGCTGCTCGAGCAAGATTTCGCGGTTGACCGGATTGTCGTCGATGACCAGCACGCGCGCGCCGGTGACGTCGACCGGCACGATCTCGTCGCGAGCCCCGGCCTGATGCGCCGGCAGCGGCACCGCGAACCAGAACACCGAGCCGCGGCCGATCTCGCTCTCGACGCCGATCTTGCCTGCCATCAGGTCGACGAGGCGGGCGGCGATGGCAAGGCCAAGGCCGGTCCCCTCGTGGCGGCGGGTCGACGAGCCGTCGACCTGGGCGAATTTTTCGAACACGTTCTGCAGTTTCTCGGCTGGTATGCCGATGCCGGTGTCCTCGACGCGAACCTTGAGCTGGACCACGTCGTTGACGATCTCGCCGCCGACATCGATCAGCACGTGGCCCTTTTCGGTGAACTTCACCGCGTTGCCGAGCAGGTTTGTGACAATCTGCCGAAACCGGCCGGCGTCGCCGACGACATGGGCCGGCAGCCGCGGGTCGACACGCACGATCAATTCGAGGTTCTTTTCGGCGACGCGCGCCGATACCAGCGTCGCCACATCCTCGACCGCCTCGGAGAGACGGAAGGGGGCGGGGTCGAGGGTGAGTTGCCCGGCATTGATCTTCGAGAAATCGAGGATATCATTGATGATGGTGAGCAGTGCATTGCCGGATTTGACGATGACGTCGGTGAAGGTCTTTTGGCGCGCCGTCAGATCGGTCTTGGCCAGCAGTTCAGCCATACCGAGCACACCGTTCATCGGCGTACGGATTTCATGGCTCATATTGGCCAGGAATTCCGACTTGGCGCGGTCGGCGGCCTCGGCCTTGAACAGGGATTCTGCGGATTCGGCAAAGGCGCGGCGGATTGCCACTTCCATCGGGCGGAAAATCCAGAAGGCGACGATGGCAAGGGCCGCGAACAGGATGGCGCTTGCCCACAGCAGCAGCCTGTCGCTGGAGGCGTCCGCCAGATGGCGCTCATCGTCCATGGCGGTACGGACGCGAACCAGCATGGGCTGGGCGAACAGGTCGTTCTGGTTGCGGATTTCGCGATAGCTCCACTCATCGACTTTCTGCGCCACCGACATCAGGTTGAAGTTGCGCACCATGTCGCGCGGCGACCAGAACAGGTCGCCGTTAACGGAAGCCGATTGGAGCTCGTTGGCGGTCTTGGTCGACAGGCGCGGCTTGATCGCCGCAAGCTGCGCGGTCAGCGACTCGATCTCGCCGGTCAGGCGTTCCGAATGGCCGCGCGCCGATGAGGTCAGCGCATCGCGTGTCTCCGCCCGCCAGGCGGTGCCGGTCGTCTCGGCAAAGCTGGTCGCGTTGCGCAGGTCGCGGGTGAAGACGACGAGGTTGCTGCTCAGCGCATCGATGTCACGGCGAAAGGAATTGACACGATCAAGCGCAACCACGATTGCCACGGAAGCCAGCGCGAAGATCAGCAACCCTGAAATATAGCGAATCCGGACTGACCGGATGAAGGACGAATATTCCGGCATGCGCAACCCCAACACATACGCACCATTTTAATGGTCGGGATTACGCTTCATTTACATTAAAATTTCGTGTGGATAGCCGAGCCACGCGAACAGCCGGATGGATGACAGCTTTTGACCTGACAATCCTTGCGCAACGAAAGCCTGTCGCGTCTGGACGGATTCAGACGATCCGCTTCAGGTCTTCGTTTTGATGCATGTCGTTCTCGCAAAACCGAGCAGACTTTTGAGCGACATGCATCAGGCTGCCGTCACGACGAGGGCGCGGATGCGGCCACTCACAGGACCTTCCCCGAACCGTTTCCCCATGGCATTTGCAACGTGTCGCGTCGTCTCCTCCAGCGAGCCGCCGCGCGCCCCGATCTCGGCACGCAGGAGTGTGCCCTGGCAATAGGCCGCGGCCGCTTCATACGGCGACGGAGCGGCACTCACGGCACCCAGAGCCTCGATGCTGACATCGTGGAAGCCTGCCGCATGCACGTCGGCGCGGATGGCGTCCGCATTGTGATAGCCGTGCGGCGTCCTGGCCAAGAAGCGAGGCGGATCGGCGGGGAAGAGAGTGCCGAGCGCTCGCGTCACTTCTTCGGCGAACTCGTTCTCTTCGATGGCGCTCCAGACGTTGAACACGAAATGCCCGCCCGGCCGCATCACCCGCCGGGCTTGTTCATAGGCGGCCACCCGATCGGGGAAGAACATCGCGCCAAATTGGCAGACCACGGCGTCGAACCGTGCGTTCTCGAAGGGCAGCGCCTGGGCGTCGGCCTGTTGCCAGGTGATACGAGGATCGTCCGCCATACGCGTGCGCGCGTGGTCGAGCATGGGCTGGTTAAGGTCGGTTGCCACGATGCGTGTCTGCGCCGGCAGCTTTGCTGCAAGCGCACGTGTCACCACACCGGTGCCCGCCGCCACTTCGAGCACCGATTGCGGTCCGAGCTTCGCCACCCGCTCCGCCAGATCCCGCGCATAGGGCTCGAAGATCAGCGGCACCATTGCCCGGTCGTAGACCTCGGGAATGGAACCTGCGAACAGCGTGTCGGTGGTCGACATGGCATCCCTCCAACTGTATCCGCACCGCGTCGTTGCCGTGTGGATGGCAAAGCCGTACCGATCCTCTGCTTCGGCAGGCTTCCGCTCAAGTTCTATTTCTGGATGGGGGGCGGAGGACGAGCGGCTTTAATCGGCCCGATGTCCTGGTTTGCCCCAAACCTCAGCTGTTCCGAGCCGCCACGAACGTCGCCGCTTCCCTTAGAAGTTGGGCACCGTCGCCATAGGGCTCAAGCAGTGCATGGGCCTGTTCGACGAGGCCGTGAAGCTGGCTGCGTGCCCAATTCGCACCGTGCAGCGCCACCAGCGTCGCCTTGCCGGCGGCGGCGTCCTTGCCGGTCGCCTTGCCCATCTGGCTGGCATCGGCGGTCAGGTCGAGCAAGTCGTCGGCGAGCTGGAAGGCAAGTCCGATCGCGGAGCCGAATTCGGCCAGCCGCTCACAGTCCTCGGCGGGAGCGCCGGCAATGAGTGCGCCGGCCTCGCAGGCAAAGCGGATCAGCGCGCCGGTCTTCATCGCCTGCAGCCGGATGACGCCGGCCTCGTCCGGCGGCGTCTGTTCAGCTTCGAGGTCGAGCTTCTGGCCACCGACCATGCCGCCAGCCCCGGCCCCGCGGGCCAGCGCGAGCACCAGTGCTATCCGCCGCTCCGCCGGCAGAGCGGTCGCCTCGCCGGCGATGATGTCGAAGGCAAGCGTCAGCAAGGCGTCGCCAGCCAGGATAGCGGTGGCCTCGTCGAAGGCCTTGTGCACCGTCGGCTGGCCACGCCGCAGATCATCGTCGTCCATGGCCGGCAGATCGTCGTGGATCAGCGAATAGCAATGCACGCATTCAAGCGCTGCAGCGACGCGCAGTGCCGCCTCGCCGTCAGCGGAAAAAAGTGCCGCACTTTCCATCACCAGGAAAGGGCGCAAGCGCTTGCCACCATTCAGCACGCCGTGGCGCATCGCCGCCATCAAGCGCTCAGGCCGGGCGATCTCGCCCGAAAGCGCGCGGTCGTCGAGCAACCGCCGCAGCAGCACCTCGACGGCGGCTGCCCGTCTGATGAGCGCCATTTCGAACGCCATTTCGTCGTCACTCGTCATGATCGGGACCGGTAGCCGACACTCAGACGTTGCGCAAGAAGCCAAGCGCCATTATGCCGGGGGCAGGGAGAGCACGGGTTGGGCGGCTTGGCGGAACCGATCGTCGATCATGAAACCGAAAAGCTGGACATGGCGACGAGATCGCGAGGCGTGAACCGCCGCAGTCTCAAACGCTGGGTCCGGCGCGGTATCACCGTGGCCGCGGTGCTGGCGCTTATTCCAACGCTGCTGACGGTCCTGTACCTGCCGTCGTTCGTGCATCCGGTCTCGATGCTGATGTTTAAGGACCTGGCGACATTCTCGGGCTATGAGCGCCGCTGGACGTCGATCGACGACGTGGCGCCGGTGCTGGCCAATTCCGTCATCATGTCGGAGGATGGGCAGTTCTGCTTCCATCGCGGTGTCGATCTCGGCGAATTGCGGGGCGTCGTCGACGACGCGCTGGCTGGCGAAGCAACGCGCGGCGCTTCGACCATCACCATGCAGACGGTGAAGAACCTCTTCCTCTGGTCGCGGCCGCTGGGTTCGGTGCGCAAAGTGTTCGAGCTGCCGCTGGCCGTCTATTTCGACGCAGTGATGTCGAAACGGCGCATCATGGAAATCTATCTCAACATCGCCGAATGGGGGCCGGGCATCTACGGGATCGAGGCCGCGGCACAGCATCATTTTGGCGTTTCGGCAAAACAGCTGTCGCGGCGGCAGGCCGCACTGCTCGCCGTCTCCTTGCCCAATCCGATTGCCCGCAACCCGGCCAAACCCGGACCGGGCCTGAGAAGGCTTGCCAATTTGATCGAGCGGCGCGCCGGCCGCTCCGGCGCCTATGTCGGTTGCCTCCGCTAGCCAACTCAAAAAAATTCGCTCCAGTGCTGGCCAAAACGGCACAGGGCGTGTATAGGCACCCGACTTTCTCAGATTCCGGCCCCGACATGGCCCTTTCACGAGGGCAGGCGGGGCTTTTTGACCATGTAGTGGAGCATATCCATGGCCGTTCCGAAACGAAAAACCTCTCCGTCCAAGCGCGGCATGCGCCGCTCGGCTGACGCACTCAAGGCCCCGACCTATGTCGAGGACAAGAATTCCGGCGAAATGCGCCGTCCGCACCACATCGACCTGAAGACCGGCATGTATCGCGGTCGCCAGGTGTTGACGCCCAAGGAAAGCTGAGACCAGCTTTTTCGAAGTTTTGAATTAAAAAAGGACCGGCCAGTGGCCGGTCCTTTTTTGCGTTTGGCGGCCGGGGAGCGCGCATTGCGAAGCGTGGACGGCAATCGCCGAGATATTCCAGCCGGGGAACCGGCTGACATGCTAATTGCGTGCCGTCTTCGACCGTGTTCAGCGCTGCCATCGAAACATCTTGACGGCGTGCCTGTGGCGCATTCTACAAGGGATTGCCCCCACATGGAGACGCCAGATGTTCGGTGCCATTCCGCTGCTGATCGTGCCTTTCGTGCTCTACAACCTCGGACTTCTGGGAATATTCGGCAGCGGTGACGATCCCTGGGCGAGCGAGGTCTTCTCATTCAGCATGATGTCGGGCGGAGTGTTCTCGATGACGCTGGGCGACTTGATGGTGCTGCTCGGGCTGATCTTCCTTTTCCTTGAAATGGCGAAGTCGGTGCGCACGACCAATGCCTCGATCATGGACCACCTTCTGTCGACGCTGGTCTTCGTGGCGTTCCTGGTCGAGTTCCTGCTGGTGAAGGGCGCCGCCCATTCCGTCTTCTTCACGCTGATGGTCATCGCGCTGTTCGATGTGCTGGCCGGATTCGCGGTGTCGATGCGGTCGGCGAGCCGGGATATCAATCTCAACTAAGGCTGCATTGATATTCAGGTGATTCCGGCCTGCAAATGGCGGTTTCATGCGCTTCCGGTGCTCACGCGTACGCTCCGCTCCGGTTCTCGGAATCCATCATTTTTCGACCCGGCCTGACCTGAATCTGGATGCTCAGCCCGGATCGGCGGTGAAACCGGCTGCCTCGATGCCGGCGATCGCCGCGGCCTCGTCATTGTCCGACGTGTCGCCGGAAATGCCGACGGCGCCGATGATGGCACCGGCCTTGTCGCGGATCAGCACGCCGCCCACCACCGGTAGCACGCGCCCGCCCGAGACGTCCGAGATGCCGGCGACGAGATGCGGGCGCTCCTTGGCGAAGGCCTCGACTTTGCGCGAGCCCATGCCGATGGCGATCGCGCCATAAGCCTTGCCGGCCGACATTTGCGGGCGCAGAAACGAGGCGCCGTCCTGGCGTTGGAAGGCGACCAGATGTCCGCCGGCATCAAGCACCGAGACGCCGAGCGGCTTGAGCTTGAGATCGGCGCCTTTGGCAAAGGCGGCGTCGATGATTTGCCTGGCTTTTTCGAGCGGCAGTGCGGTCATGGCAGTCTCCAGTTTGAAACGCGTCGATCATTGAACGTCAGCGGGCGAGATAACATCCCCGTTTCGGTTGAAATTGCTTCGCGCAAAAAAGGCGGGAGGGAAGCGGCTTTCACCGACACCATCCGGACAGGCGTAGCGTTTGGGGTTCCGGGCGCGGCTGCTATTTTTTCTTGGCGCGGGCCGGTTTCTTGACGGGCGCCGCCGGTGCATTGGCAAGATCTTCCGCTTCCTTGGCAAGACGGAGCGCCCGCAGCTTGTTGGTCTTGGCTTGGCGGGCGTCGCTCTCGGCGACGTATTCGGCCATCGCCTTCTGGCGCACGGTTACCGCCTCTTCCTGCTTCTTGAAACGCAGGTCGGCGCGCGCGCGGGCAGCATCCCGAGGATTCTCAACCAAGAGCTTTATCCAATCCCGTGACTGTTAATTTTCCGCCTATTGTAGCAGAGCCGGCCCGAAAACGGGAAAAATAAGTTGGTCAAGCGGCCGGGCTGGCGGCGAGCGCCTTGCTGGCAACCACCGCTTCATAGGCGGCCTGCAAGGTCGCGCGGACAGAAGGACCAGAAGCTGTATCGAGCGGCATGCCGAGATGTTCGAAGCGCAACTCGTCCATGAACTTGTCCCACATCGGCTGTCCGCCCTTTTCCAGCAGTTCGGCACGGATCGAGAGTTCTTCACTGACCGGCAGCCAGACGCGGCCCCAGGCACCGAGATGGGCAAGGATCGGCACCAGCGTGATCGCCATCTCGGTCAGGCTGTAGATCGCCTTCTGCTTGTGCGAGGGGTCGTCGGCCTTGGTCAGCATGCCCAATTCCATCAGCCGCTTCAGCCGGTCGGCGAGTATGTTGGAAGCGATGCCTTCCATCGACCCGTTGAGCAACTCGCGAAAATGGCGTCTGCCGCCAAAGATCATGTCGCGAAGGATGATCAAGCTCCAGCGGTCCCCGAACACTTCCAGCGACAGGTTGATCGGGCATCCGGATCGGCGATCAATGCTCATAGGATATTTTCTCCATAACCGGTTGCAATATCGTATCAGTTTAATTATCGTTCAACCGATTGCAAACTGCAATCAGTATTATGAAGAAGGAGATCGCGTCCGTGACGACCGTCGAACGACCCGAGATCATATCCGAAGCCTTTGGCGATCCGGCGAACCCGCCGTTGTTGCTGATTATGGGCGCGATGGCCTCCATGCTGTGGTGGCCGGAGCAGCTGTGCCGGAAGCTGGCCTACTCCGGCCTGTTCGTGATCCGCTATGACAATCGCGATACCGGCCGTTCGACCAAATACAGACCGGGCGAGCCGCCCTACACGTTCGACGACATGGCGGACGATGCGATGCAGGTTCTCGACGAGCGCGGCATCGGCAAGGCGCATGTCGCCGGCATGTCGATGGGCGGCATGATCGCCCAGCTTGTGGCGCTCAAGCATCCGTCCCGCGTCGCATCGCTGACCGTGATCAGCAGCTCGCCGATCGGGCTCGACACGTCCCATCTGCCGAAAACCAGTGATGCCTATGCCGAGCATTCAGCCGAGGGAGCCAAGGTCGATTGGTCGGATCGTGGCCAGGTCGTCGATTTCATCGTCAGGGGTGCGCGGGCGATCGCCAGCACCGCTCACCCATTCGACGAGGTTCGGACGAGAACGTTCGTCGAGCAGGATTACGACCGTTCAGGCGGCTATCTGAGCGCGACCAACCATTTCATGCTCGGGGGTGGCGATGCATGGAAGGGTCGGCTGCACGAGATGATGGCGCCGTTGCTGGTCATCCATGGCACGGCGGATCCGATCTTCCCGGTGCAGCATGGCGAGGCGCTGGCCAAGGCTGTGCCCGGCGCGAAAATCATTCGCATCGAAGGCGGCGGCCATGAGCTGCATCCGGACGACTGGACGGAGATATCCGCGGCCATCGTCGCTCACATCCAGGCCAATTAATCGGCGAGTCTTGACGGATGAGTAAATGCTTCATCGTTTACCCTTGGCAAGCAGAACAGCGCCAGCCATCGACAAACCACGAGACAGACGAGCAAAAGATGTCCCTCACGCTTCATTTCCATCCGCTGGCCTCCTTCTGCTGGAAACCGTTGATCGCGCTCTATGAGAACGCCACGCCGTTTACGCCTGATATCGTCGATCTTGGCGATGCCGAGTCGCGCGCGGCCTTCCTGAGGATTTCGCCGACCGGCAAGATGCCGGCGCTGCGCGACGATGCGCGCGACCGCACGGTGCTGGAATCGACCATCGTCATCGAATATCTGGCCGCGCACTATCCGGGGCCGGTTGCCCTCGTTCCAGCCGACGTCGACCTGGCGCTGGCAGTCCGCCAGGCCGACCGCTTTTATGATTTTTATGTGCAGGAGCCTATGCAGAAGATCGTCGGCGACCGGTTGCGGCCGCAGGACAAGACCGATCCGTTCGGCGTCGAGCAGGCCCGCGCTCAGCTGCGTAACTCCTATGCCATCATCGAAGAGGACATGCGCTCGAAGAGCTGGGCGATGGGCGACGCCTTCACCATGGCCGATTGCGCGGCCTCCCCCGCGCTGTTCTATGCCAACAAGGTCGAGCCGTTCGGCGACAACTACCCGGCCGTGAAGCGCTATCACGACCGGCTGCTGCAGCGGCCATCGTTCGCCCGGGTGATCGAGGAGGCCCAGCCCTACTTCAAGTTCTTCCCCTACAACAACGGCTGATCGCGATGCTGCACGATCCCGCCCAGCTCGGCTGGATGGTCCAGGCACTCGCCGACCCGGCGCGGCGGAAGATGGTCGATCGGCTGTCGCGCGGGCCTGCTTCGGTCAGCCACCTGCCGCGAGCTGGTCAGTTTTCCCAGAATTGATCGAGCCAGATGTTGAGTTTGAGGAAGCCGGTATTGCTCACGGCATAGACGCGTCTTGTCCCTTCCGGCTTGGCATTGACCAGGCCGGCATCGAGCAGCACTTTCAGATGTTGCGACACGGCTGGACGTGAGACCGGCAAGCCGGCAGCCAGTTCGGTGACGGTTTTGGGGCCGCGGCGAAGTTCTTCCAGAAGATGGCGCCGGTTGGGATCGGCAATCGCCATGAAGGCGTCGGAAAACATCATGCCTTATTTGTGGGGCAAAGCCTTTCGAATCTCAACCGTCTGCTTCTGCTTTTCTTCTGGGATCAAGCCGCAATGCTTCCGGCGTCACCGAACGGTCGGCAGGCTGCGTCTTGAAGGCATCACGATCGCCGATCGGCACCGGGGCGCGGCGGCTGATGCGCAGCAGCGTATAGCCAGCCAGGCAGAGATGCGCGAAGGCGGTCGCCAGGAACAGGCCTTCCGGGCGCATCCAGCCCATCAGGGCCGCTGCCAGCAAGGGCCCGATCATCGTGCCGAAGCCGTAGAGCAGCAACAGGCCGCCCGACACCTTGACGAAATCCTCGGAGCGCGCGTGATCGTTGGCATGCGCCACGGCGATCGAATAGAGCGTATAGGCGAAGGCACCGTAGGCTGCGGTGAAGACGATGACGAAGACGCCGGAGCGTGGCTCGAACAGGAAGATCATGAGCGCGAACAAGGCCGCGCCGAAAGCCGCCCCCGCCAGCACGAAACGCCTGTCGGTCTGGTCGGACAGGCGCCCGGCCGGAAGCTGCATGGCGGCACCGGCAACGACCACGAGGCTCATCATCAGGGCAATCTCGGCGGTGGAAATGCCGATGCGGGCGCCATAGACCGCGCCTAGCGTGCCCCAGGCACCGTTGGCGATGCCGATCAATACGCATGCGACCGCCGAAACCGGCGAGTTGGCATAAAGGCCTTTGACGTCGAGCGAAACATCCTGCAGCGGCTTGGGGTGGGAGGCGCTCGAAACCGCGGTCGGAATGAGCGACAGGCAAAACAGGATGCCGGTGATCATGAACAGCGACGCCGATTTCACGTCGCCGCCGGCGACGATCATCTGCCCGCCCATGATCGAGGCATAGGTGACCATCATGTAGAGGCCGAAGACGGTGCCGCGATTCTCGTTGCTGGCCTTCTCGTTCAGCCAGCTTTCGATGACCATGAAGGCGCCGGCCATGGTGAAGCCGGTGAAGGCGCGCAGCAGGATCCAGACATATTCGTCGATGACCAGGCCGGTGAGCAGCGCCACGATGGCGCCCGACGCGGCAAAGGCGCCGAAGGCGCGCACGTGGCCTGCGCGGCGCACGATGCGCGGCGCAAAGAAGCAGCCGGTGACGAAGCCGCCGGCCCAGGCCGTGCCCATCAGGCCGAGCGACGCTGTCGAGAAGCCTTCCAACTGACCGCGCAGGGGTAGCAGCAGCCCATGCAATCCGGACGCCGCCAGCAGAAAGGCGGTGCCGCGAAGCAGTGAGAGGATCGGGCGGTAGGTTGCGAACATTGTTTGATCCGGCTCGTGTTTGACAGGGCGCTGGGTCTGCGAGACAGCCGCATTCGGGCTTTTCGGCGGCGGACCTTCGCCGGCGCTTCTATCCGCGGCGGAACAGCGCCTCGGCGGCCGATTTGGTGGTGTCCTTGGCCTTGAGCTCGGCCTCCAGCCTGGCGATCTCGTCTCGCAGGATGCCGATGCGTTCCGACAATTCACCGACGGAAAGCAGTGACAGGTCCTGCCCGATCTCGTGCGGGCGCGCCTTCTTGGGTTCGTCGTCGAAGATCGCCATCGTCGCTCCTCCCTGATTGGCCATTTGCCTGATTTGGCAATCAGCATACATAGGGCAGGGGCGTCGATGCAAACAGCCGATCGGACAACGGCGAGGAAAGACGGGAATCTCATGGCGAGTGGACAGCAAATTCCGGCAAGAATGACGGCCATTGCGATCTCGGAGCCGGGTGGCCCGAGGGTGCTGAAGCCGGAAACGCGCGACGTGCCGCAGCCCGGTCCCGGCGAGATACTGATCAAGGTGCATGCCGCCGGCGTCAACCGGCCCGATATCCAGCAGCGCAAGGGCGCCTATCCGCCGCCGCCCGGCGCGTCGGACCTGCCGGGCCTCGAGGCGTCGGGCGAAGTGGCGGCCGTTGGCGACGACACATCGCGCTGGCGCATTGGTGACCGCGTCTGCGCGCTCACACCTGGTGGCGCCTATGCCGAATATGTCAAGGTTCATGCCGGCAGCGTGCTGCCGCTGCCGGCCGGCTTCACCCACACCGAAGCGGCGGCAGTGCCAGAAAATTATTTTACCGTCTGGCACAATGTGTTCGAGCGTGGCGGCCTGAAGCGCGGCGAGACGCTGCTCGTCCATGGCGGCTCCTCCGGCATCGGCACCACGGCAATCCAGCTTGCCTCGGCCTTCGGCGCCTATGTCATCACCACCGCCGGCAGCAAGGAGAAATGCGATGCCTGCCTGAAGCTCGGCGCCGATCGCGCGATCAACTATCGCGAGGAGGATTTCGTCGCCGCGGTGAAAGAGGCGACGGGCGGCAAAGGCGCCAATGTCATCCTCGACATGGTCGGCGGCGACTATGTGGCGCGCAACTACGAAGCCGCGGCGGTCGAAGGCCGTATCGTCCAGATTGCCGTGCAGGCCGGCGCGGTGGCGAGCGCCGATTTCTCGAAGATCATGGTCAAACGGCTCGTCCACACCGGTTCCACGCTGAGGCCTCGCACCGTCGAGTTCAAGGCGGCGATCGCGGCGGCACTGGAAGCGCAGGTGTGGCCACTGCTCGGTACGCGCAAGATCGCTCCCGTGATGGACATGATCTTCCCGCTCAGCGAAGCCTGGCGGGCTCATGAGCGCATGGAAGACGGCGAGAATATCGGCAAGATCGTGCTCGACGTCGGCTAGGCCGGGATCACTTGAATCCGGATTTGTCCTGGGCGTGCGCCTCACTGCCTACAAGATGAACAGTTGTTTAATGCTGCAATGCACCATTTGCATCATTGCTATGCAAAATCGGCCATTCAAGTCCTCATTGATGATGCCTATTTGAGCATCATCAAAACGAACACTGATTTGGAGGACTACCATGAACCCGATCCGCGCTTACCGTAACTGGCGTATGTACACCGAGACCGTCCGCGAACTGAATCGCCTCAACGCACGTCAGCTCAGCGACCTCGGCATCAACCGAGGCGACATCGAAAAGATCGCCCGCAGGGCCATCTAACGTCGAGCGTGACCTGCGAAGGTCACGCCTGGCAAGCCAGAGCCGCATCAGACGGGTTTTCCGTCGCGGTTCCGAGCCCGCTGGACGCAGTCCGGCGGGTTTTGTCGTTTTGGGCGCAGTTTCGCTCGCTGCAATGGCGGGAGCGCCATCCAGTCATTGCTTCCAAAAACATTGCGAAACAACAATGGAACGGTTATACAGGCCGCGAATTTCCCATTTTGGTGGCTCTAAACCACCGCCCGCGCGGGAACGCGGGCGAACGAGAAGGATTTTTTAAATGGCCAATACGCTGCTTATGCCCAAGGCGACCGCCGTATGGCTGGTCGACAACACCGCGCTTTCCTTCGAGCAGATTGCGCAGTTCTGCGGGCTGCATCCGCTCGAGGTCAAGGCGATCGCCGACGGCGAATCGGCGCAAGGCATCAAGGGCATGGACCCGATCATGACCGGCCAGCTGACCCGCGACGAGATCGCGCGCGCCGAGAAAGACCCGAACCAGCGCCTCAAGCTTTCGGACCCCAAGGTGCGGGTGCCCGAATCCAAGCGCAAGGGTCCGCGCTACACGCCGCTTTCGAAGCGCCAGGACCGGCCGAATGCAATTCTCTGGCTGGTGCGCAACCATCCCGAGCTCAAGGACGCGCAGATCTCGCGCCTCGTCGGCACCACCAAGTCGACGATCGAGCAGATCCGCGAGCGCAAGCACTGGAACTCCGCCAATCTGCAGCCGATGGACCCGGTGACGCTGGGCCTTGCGTCGCAGATCGACCTCGACATGGAAGTCAATCGCGCCTCGCGCGGTCGCGAACAGGCGCAGCCGGTCGGTGACACGCTGTTGCCGGCGGCTTTGACCGAGCGGCTGGTGCCGGCTCCCGAGAAACCGAAGGACGAGGATGCCGAACTCGATGCCAACGCCGTGTTCGCCAAGCTCTCGGCGCTGAAGTCGAAGAACACGGACAATGACGACGACGAGTGAGACGTCGTACGCCCAATGGAAAAAGCCCGCTTCGAGCGGGCTTTTTTGTGCCGTTTTCTCAGCTGCGCGCGGCGCGGTCCGGGGCCATGCCGTAATCCTCGCTGCGCTCCACCGCCCGATAGAAGTCGGCAAGCTGCTTGCCGCGCTCCGGTTTGAAGATGCGGCCGGCGATGACCACCGAGGCGATGCGATCGATGCGGAAGGCACGAAAATCGTCGCGCATCTCGCACCAGGCGACCAGCGTCCACACCTTGCCCCAGAACCACAAGCCAAGCGGGCGGATATCGCGGGCGGTGCCGCGGCCGGCCTCGTCCGAGTAGTCGATGGTCAGCACCTGACGCTTTTCGACCGCGCGCTCGATCAGGTCGATTGCCTCGCGGGCGGCATCGCTGACCACCCACATCGGCGTGTGGATCTCGGTGCGGGCGATGCGGGGCTTTTAGGCTTAGGGCAGTACGGCGCCGCTCTTGACCCGCGCC
>NZ_JAMYUW010000027.1:0-87991 GCF_040323315.1 Mesorhizobium sp. M0047
CCAAAGTGCTCATGCCCAAAAGACTGGCCGAGACCGTCAGAGCACATTGGACCATCGAGAACCAGTTGCACTGGAGCCTCGATGTCGTCTTCCATGAGGACGATGCCCGAACCCGCAAGGATAACGGGCCGCAAAACCTGGCCATCATCAGACGCCTCGCCCAAAACATCTTGCAAGCCCATCCTCTCGACAAACCCATCGCCAGCAAGATGCGAAGAGCCAGATGGAACAGAGACTTCCTCTTCAAGCTCTTTACTCATATGCGATAGCCCTGCCCGCAAGGGGGAGATGTCGCCGAAGGCGACAGAGGGGGTCGCCGGACGTGAGGCGCTGACCTCTTCTTTGCTTCCGCAAGGGCGTCGGCGCTTAATGTGAGGCGACCCCCTCTGGCCTACCGGCCATCTCCCCCTCAAGGAGGGAGATTCGCGGCTTCGCGGATTTCGCCAATCACCAACGCTGCAAAGAGAGAAGACCGGCAATCGCCAGTCATACTCGTGCCGCTGACAATGCGCCGGCTAACTACCGCTCCTGCTTCAGCCGTCTGCACAGCTCATCAAGCTGCTCCAGAGACCGATATGCGATGCGCAGCACGCCACCCTTGCCCTTGTGTTCCACGGACACGATCATGCCGATCGTATCCGTCAACAGCTTTTCCAACGCCAGCGTGTCGGGGTCTTTCTGCTCCGGACTCGGCGCCGGCCTGGCCTCCTTCGGGCTGCTGCTGCCGGCCGGCATCTGCGCCAGCGCTTCGGCCTGGCGCACCGACAGCCCCTCTTCGACGATGCGCTTGGCAAGGCCGGCCGGATCTTCCGCCGTCACCAGCGTGCGGGCGTGCCCTGCCGACAGCGCGCCGTCGACCAGCATGTCGCGGATCACCTCCGGCAGCTTGAGCAGCCGCAGCGTGTTGGCGACATGGCTGCGGCTCTTGCCGATCACCTGACCGAGATCGGCCTGGGTGTAGCCGTGCTCGTCGATCAGCTGCTGATAACCAAGCGCTTCCTCGACCGCATTGAGGTCGGTGCGCTGGACATTCTCGATGATTGCCAGTTCCAGCGCCGTGCGGTCGTTGACCTCGCGGATGATGACCGGGATCTCGGACAGGCCGGCGCGCTGCGCGGCGCGCCACCGCCGCTCGCCGGCGATGATCTCGTAGCGGCCGGCCTGCGTCGGCGAAGGCCGCGCCACCACCGGCTGGACGACACCATGCTCTCGGATCGACTGGGCAAGGTCCGTCAGTTCGGCGTCGCCGAAATGCCGGCGCGGATTTTTCGGGTTGGGGGTCAGGAACTCGATCGGCACCTTGCCGTCGGCGCTCATGCCGGGCTTTTCCGGCGCTGCCGGACGATCGATCTCGCCGATCAGCGCCGCCAGCCCACGGCCCAGTCTCTTTCTCGAAAGGTCGTCGCTCATCTTTGTTCCAAAGTCCCGTATATTCCAAGAAGCGATCGTTTCGGCCTCGAACCGACTTTAACTATGCATCCGATCTTATCAAGCGGCGCGCAATTTACGCTCGCGGCGGATCACTTCCGATGCCAATTGCAGATAGGCTTGGCTGCCCGAGCATTTGAGGTCGTAGAGGATGGCCGGCTTGCCGTAGGACGGCGCCTCGGACACCCGCACGTTGCGCGGAATGATGGTCTCGTAGACCTTGTCGCCCATATGCGCGCGAACGTCCTGCACCACCTGGTTGGCGAGATTGTTGCGGCCGTCATACATGGTCAGCACGATGCCTTGGATAATAAGCTCTGGATTGATCGAGCGGCGCACCTGCTCGACCGTCTCCAGCAACTGGCTGAGGCCTTCCAGCGCGAAGAACTCGCACTGCAGCGGCACAAGAACGGAATCGGCTGCCGCCATTGAATTCAACGTCAAAAGGTTGAGGGAAGGCGGGCAGTCGATCAGCACATAGCCAAACGGTGCCCCGCGCTCGGTCGCGGCGCGCAGCGCATTGCGCAGCTTGAGCACCCGGTCCGGCGCCGAGGCTATTTCCATTTCGATGCCAAGCAGGTCGAGCGTCGACGGCACGATCGACAGGCCGGGC
The DNA here is from genome assembly GCF_040323315.1 of Mesorhizobium sp. M0047. NCBI lineage: Bacteria > Pseudomonadati > Pseudomonadota > Alphaproteobacteria > Hyphomicrobiales > Phyllobacteriaceae > Mesorhizobium > Mesorhizobium sp. M0047. The sequence continues at coordinate 2,042 of NZ_JAMYUW010000027.1, forward strand.
ACGGCTGTCGGGATGGCCGCGGCTTCCAGATCCAGCTCGCCTGTCAGCACATCATAGGACGAGACCGTCCGATCCTTGCGGTCGATGCCGAGGCCGGTGCTGGCATTGCCTTGCGGATCGAGATCGACGATCAGCACCTTTTCGCCGATCGCGGCCAGCGCGGTCGCCAGGTTGATGGCGGTAGTGGTCTTGCCGACGCCGCCCTTCTGATTGGCTACGGTGATGATTCGGGGGCCATTCTTCATCATGGGTCTATGCCAGAAATTCATTTTTCAGGTCGCTTCGGGTCGCCTGGAGCAGATCAGACAGGTCGCAAGTTCGACAATTCGAGAATGACGCCGCTAGCGTCGGTCACACTTGGATGTTCTACCAGATCGAAGGACCATCGGTGAACGCTTTCTTCCACTTCGGCGCGGTAATCCCGGCCTTTGTGAAACAGGCCACGCGCACCTGAAATCAGCCATGGCGCTGACAGGTCCAGCAGGGTCGAAAGCGCGGCGAGTGCCCGTGCCGTGACGATTTGCGGTGCCGAAACAAGCAGATGGCTATCATCGATGCGGCGCGCCACAACCCGCGCAGGCAGGCTGAACTGCCCAACGACCGCCTGCAGGAAGGATGCTTTTTTGCGATTGCTTTCAACCAGGTCGATGCTGGCGCCGTCACGCTCGGCAAGCAGGAAGGCCATTACTAGGCCCGGAAATCCACCGCCAGACCCGAGATCTACCCAGCGCGTCGCCCGGGGCTCGATTCGCGCCAGCTGGGCGCTGTCAAGGATGTGGCGCTGCCAGACATCGCCAGCCGTCGATTGTGCAACCAGATTGATGCTGCGGTTCCATTTCTGGAACATCTGCTCGAACGCCACCAGCCGATCGAATGTTTCACGTGAAACCGGGCCTGCTGCGTCCTGCAGGCTCTTCCATGAAGAAGAAGTCACGCAACATCCCTTTGTAGGCGCTGGGCGCTCTCCGCGTGGCGAACATGAGCGACGATGATCGCCAGCGCAGCCGGAGTCATGCCTTCCATGCGCTGGGCGTCGGCGATAGAGCGCGGCCGTCGCGCCTGGATCTTCTGCTTCAACTCGTTGGACAGGCCCGGTACGCCCGCGAAATCGACCGTCTCCGGGATCAGCCGGCCCTCCTCATGTCTGATCTGCGCCACATCCGTCTTCTGGCGATCCAGGTAAACCGAATATTTGGCTTCTGTTTCGAGGCGTTCCGCCGTCTTGCCGTCGATTTCTGCAAACCGCGAATCGATACCGGCCAGCCAGGTCACATCGACATCGGGATAGGACAGCAATTCATAGCCTGAACGACGCACGCCGTCCCGGTTGATCTCAAGCCCGTGCCGCGCCGCTTCATTGGGGGTCAGGGTGAGCGACTTCGCCAGCTCCCGCGCCCCATCGAGGCGATGCATGACAGCCCCATAGCGCTGCATCCGCCGCGTCGACGCGATGCCCAGTTTCGCAGCCAGGGGCGTCAGCCGCTCATCGGCATTGTCGGCGCGCAGCGACAGCCGGAACTCGGCCCGCGAGGTGAACATCCGGTAGGGTTCGCTGATGCCGCGGCTGGTCAAATCGTCGACCATCACGCCGATATAGGCTTCGGTGCGGCTGAGCACGATCTGCTCGCTGCCTGACGCGCGCCGCGCCGCGTTGAGGCCGGCGAGCAAGCCTTGCCCGGCTGCCTCTTCATAACCGGTGGTGCCGTTGATCTGGCCGGCGAGGAAGAGGCCACCGATGCGCTTTGTCTCCAGCGTCTGGTGCAGCTCGCGCGGATCGACATGATCATATTCGATGGCATAGCCGGGCTGCAGCATGGTGGCGCGCTCCAACCCCGGAATGGTTTTCAACAGGTCGAGCTGCACATCTTCAGGCAGAGAAGTCGAAATCCCATTGGGGTAGACGGTATCGTCGTCGAGCCCTTCCGGCTCGAGGAAGATCTGGTGCCCGTCCCTGTCGCCGAACTTGACGATCTTGTCCTCGATCGACGGGCAATAGCGCGGCCCAACGCCTTCGATCGAACCGGAATACATGGCGGAGCGCCTGAGATTGAGGCGAATCAGCTCATGTGTGGCCGTCGTCGTGCGCGTGATGCCGCAATCGATCTGCGGCGTCTCGATGCGGTCCGTCAGCAGCGAGAACGGCACCGGATACTCGTCCGCGGCTTGGCTATCCAGCGACGCCCAATCGATCGTCCGGCCATCGAGCCGCGGCGGCGTACCGGTCTTCAGACGTCCGAGCTTGAAACCAGCCCGGTTCATCGTCGCAGACAGGCCAAGACTCGCCTGCTCGTTCATCCGGCCGGCGACGATCTTCTTCTCGCCGATATGGATGAGCCCGCGCAGGAAGGTACCGGTGGTCAGAACGACCGCGCCACAGGCAAGACGCCGGCCGTCGGCCAGGAGGACCGCCGCTATCTGCCCGCCGGCGATTTCGAAATCCAAAACCTCGCCTTCGACCACGTCGAGATCGTTCTGCTGCCGAATCGCTTCCTGCATGGCAAGGCGATAGAGCTTTCTGTCGGCCTGCGTGCGGGGTCCGCGCACCGCAGGACCCTTGCGGCGATTGAGCAGCCGGAACTGAATCCCGGCAGCATCCGCAACCTGGCCCATCAGGCCGTCCAGGGCATCGATCTCGCGAACCAGGTGACCCTTACCGAGCCCGCCGATGGCCGGATTGCATGACATGACACCGATCGTGTCGAAGCGCAGCGTGACCAGGGCAGTTCTGGCACCGGCGCGCGCGGCCGCGCCCGCCGCCTCGCACCCCGCGTGGCCGCCGCCCACCACAACCACATCATAGTGATTGGTCATAACAAACTTCCCAGACTCGATTGAATGAGGGACACATGTCCCCGTAGGGCGGTGCTGTCAAGAAAACTCGGCAGCGAGTTTCACGTGAAACAAGGTGGAGGGGAGTTGCAGCGGTGTTTCACGTGAGTCATTTGCAGTGAGGCCGTTCGCTGCAGCCCTGCCAACTTTCGTCATCCACGGGCGGAGCGGGAGCGAAGCGGACGCGCAGACCCGAGGATGACGAGACGTTAAGCGTTTCCGCCAATTGGCAACGCGTGCAGTCCGCAGCGCCGTCAGGCCTCTGCGCCAGAAACCAACTCCTGTTCGAGGCCCACGGTTTCACGTGAGTCATTTCCCAATGCAGAACTGCGAGAAAATCACGTCCAGCATGTCCTCGACGTCGATGGCGCCGACGATCCGGCCGAGGCGATCGGCGGCGAGCCGCAGTTCCTCGGCACGCAATTCCTGTCCGACAGCCAGACTGTCTGTGGCGCGACGCAGATGGCGGTTGGTCTCGCCAAGCAATTCGACATGGCGCAGGCGCGACGGGAGGATATCGCCGGCGCCGCCGGCCGCCTCGGCGGCGCGACGGCCGATTTCCGCCAGCAATGCGTCCACGCCGGTCCCGGCCTTCACCGAGATGACAAGATCATAGTTCGCGGCCGCGTCGCTTGCCGCGCGACTATCCAGCAGATCGAGCTTTGTGCCGACCCGCAAGCTCGGCGCACCGGTCGGCAACGAACCGATGGGCCTGGGGTCCGCGACGTCCTGCAGCAGCAGCAGCAGATCGGCGCCATGTGCCTTGGCCCTGGCCTTCTCGATGCCGATGGCCTCGACCTTGCCCGGCGCATCGCGCAAGCCGGCCGTATCGACCAACCGGACGCGAATCCCCTCCAGGTCGAGCACCACCTCGAGCAGATCGCGCGTCGTGCCGGGTTCATCCGTTACTATAGCGGCATCCCGCCGTGCCAGGGCGTTGAACAGACTCGACTTACCGGCGTTGGGCGCACCAAGGATAACCACCTCGAAGCCTTCACGGATGATTTCGGCGGCGCGAAATCCGGCGCTATGCCGGTAGATTTCTTCGATCATTGCTCGGACATCGGACCAGACCATATCCGAAACGGAACCGGGGACATCGTCTTCGTCGGCAAAATCGATCTCCGCCTCGATCATGGCGCGAGCGTGGGTCAGCCGGCGCCTCCAGCCAAGATAGAGCTCGCTCTGGGCGCCCTCGGCATTTTGCACCGCGAAGCGCCGCTGCGCCTCGGTCTCGGCATTGACGAGATCGGCCAGCGCCTCGGTCTCGACCAGGTCGACTTTGCCGTTAAGAAAGGCGCGGCGCGTGAATTCGCCTGGTTCGGCATGCCTGACGCCGTCGAAACTGGTGATCACCTCCAGCATCCTGGCCACCACGGCGCGTCCGCCGTGAACGTGGAATTCAGCGACATCCTCGCCGGTAAAACTGGCCGGTCCGGGAAAGAACACGACCAGGCCGTTGTCGAGCACGGTTCCATCGGGCGCCCGCAGCCTGCGCAAAACCGCCGAGCGGTCCTTAACCGTGGCGCCGGCAATCGTTTCGACCACGAATCGAGTCTGCGAGCCGGAAATGCGGATGACGGCGACGCCCGCCGGCAGTCGACCGCTTGATAACGCAACGATGGATTCGCCTGAAATCATTTGCCCGCTTTGCTGAACCGCCCTACGTCCATATGACTACTCCCAACCGAGTTTGCCCATCGTGACGCTACCCACACAAAACCTGCTTGCCGAAGAAGCCAGCCCCTACCTGCAGCAGCACAGCGGCAATCCCGTGCACTGGCGCGCCTGGTCGCCGGCTTCGCTTGAAGAGGCAAAGGCTCTGGACAGGCCGATCCTGCTCTCGGTCGGCTATGCCGCCTGCCATTGGTGCCATGTCATGGCGCATGAAAGTTTCGAAGACGACGACGTCGCCGCCGTCATGAACCGTCTGTTCGTCAATATCAAGGTCGACCGCGAAGAGCGCCCGGACATCGACCAGATCTATATGGCCGCACTCTCCTCGATGGGCGAGCAAGGCGGCTGGCCGCTGACCATGTTCCTGACCCCGGACGGCAAGCCATTCTGGGGCGGCACCTATTTCCCGCGCGAGCCGCGCTATGGCCGCTCTGGTTTCATCCAGGTGATGGAGGCGGTGGACAAGGCGTGGCGCGAGAAGAGGGCAAGCCTTAACCAGAGCGCCGACGGCCTGACGGCCCATGTCGAAGCCCGGCTCGCCGGTTCGCATGCAAGGACGGCACTCGACCGCGATGCGCTGGCGGAGCTTGCCAAGGGCATCGACAGCATGGTCGACCGCGATCTCGGCGGCCTTCGCGGCGCGCCGAAATTCCCCAATGCCCCGTTCATGCTCACGCTCTGGCTGTCCTGGCTACGCGACGGCAACGCCAGCCATCGCGACGACGTCCTGCTCAGCCTCGAACAGATGCTAAGCGGCGGCATCTACGACCATATTGGCGGTGGGCTCAGCCGCTACTCGACCGATGCCGAATGGCTGGTGCCGCATTTTGAAAAAATGCTCTACGACAACGCCCAGTCCATCCGGTTCTGCAATTGGGCCTATGCGGCGAGCGGCAACGAACTGTTCCGGCTACGAATCGAAGAGACGGTCGACTGGCTGCTGCGCGAAATGCGCGTCGAAGGGGGCGCCTTTGCCACCAGTCTCGACGCCGACAGCGACGGCGAGGAAGGATTGTTCTACACTTGGAGCAGGGACGAAATAAAAGCCGCCCTCGGCGACGATTCCGCCTTGTTTTTCAACCACTTCACCCTGTCCAGCCCGCATGGATGGGAAGGCAAGCCAATTGTCCACCAAACCCGCTCCCAGCAGGCGCAAAGTGTGGTCGATCGGGAAGCCCTTAGGCCGCTCAAGACGAAACTTCTCACTGTGCGGGAAGAGCGTGTCAGGCCCGGCCTGGATGCAAAGACGCTCACCGACTGGAACGGCCTGATGATTGCAGCGCTTGCGGAGGCCGGCCGGGCGCTGGCCCGGCCTGACTGGATCGGCGCGGCGGCAAAGGCCTTTGCCCACATCAATTCCGCCAGCCGCGACGGCCGCTTGCCGCATTCGATGCTCGGCGCCAGGAAATTGTTCCCTGCTCTGTCCAGCGACTACGCCGCCATGACCAATGCGGCGATCTCGCTGTTCGAAGCGTCCGGCGATTGGAGTTATGTCGAGCAAGCCAGCCAGTTCATTGAGCAGTTGGACCTGTGGCATGCCGACACCGAAGGAACAGGCTATTACCTGACCGCTTCGGACAGCGCCGACGTGCCGATCCGCATCCGGGGCGATGTCGACGAGGCCATTCCGTCAGCGACGGGCCAGATCATCGAGGCACTGGTTCGGCTGGCCTCCGTCACCGGCGATCTCGACCTGCAGGAGAAAGCCTGGAAGATCGCCGAGCACGCTGCCGGCCGCGCTGCGCATCAGGCCTATGGCCAGGCCGGCATCGTCAATGCCTGCGCGCTGGCCATCGAGCCGCTCAAGCTGGTCATCATCGATGCATTGGACGACCCGAAGCTCGTTCCGGTTGCGAATCGAAGCCCGGATCCACGTCGCGTGGATATTGTCGCGGCGATCGGTACGGCTGCGAATCGACCCATGTTGCCCGGCGGAATCCTGCCGCCGACCGACAAGGCGGGTGCGTGGTTTTGTACGGGACAGGTTTGCCTGCCGGCGGTTACGGATGCTGGGGAGTTGGAGAAGCTGTTGAGATGACACCCTCCCCCTTGTGGGGAGGGTCGGCTCGCGATCGTAGCGAAGCGTAGATCGTGAGACGGGGCGGGGGTGAATCGCCAACCTCGGTGCTGACCCCCACCCCGCTCCGCTGCGCGGATCGACCCTCCCCACAAGGGGGAGGGTAAGCTCCTACGTATTCATCGAATCGAAGAAGTCCGCGTTGGTCTTGGTCTGCTTGAGTTTGTCGATCAGGAACTCGATCGCATCGGTGGTTCCCATCGGCGCCAGGATGCGGCGCAGCACGAAAATCTTCTGCAGGTCCTGCTTGGAAACCAGCAAATCTTCCTTGCGGGTGCCGGACTTCAATATGTCCATGGCCGGATAGATGCGCTTGTCGGCCACCTTGCGGTCGAGCTGGATTTCGCAGTTGCCGGTGCCCTTGAACTCTTCGAAGATGACTTCGTCCATGCGGCTGCCGGTATCGATCAGCGCGGTGGCGATGATGGTCAGCGAACCGCCTTCCTCGATGTTTCGCGCCGCACCGAAAAAGCGCTTCGGCCGCTGCAGCGCGTTGGCGTCGACACCGCCGGTCAGCACTTTGCCGGATGACGGCACCACGGTGTTGTAGGCGCGACCGAGGCGGGTGATGGAATCAAGCAGAATGACGACGTCGCGGCCATGTTCGACAAGGCGCTTGGCCTTTTCGATGACCATTTCGGCGACCTGCACGTGGCGAACAGCCGGCTCGTCGAAGGTCGAGGAGATCACCTCACCCTTCACCGAGCGCTGCATGTCGGTCACTTCTTCAGGCCGCTCGTCGATCAGAAGCACGATCAGATAGCATTCCGGATGGTTGGCAGTGATCGAGTGGGCGATGTTCTGCATGAGCACCGTCTTGCCGGTACGCGGCTGCGCATTGATCAACGCACGCTGGCCCTTGCCGATCGGCGCGACCAGGTCGATCACGCGCGCCGAGATATCCTTGGTGGTCGGATTGTCGATCTCCATCTTCAGCCGCTTGGTCGGATAGAGCGGCGTCAGATTGTCGAAGTGGATCTTGTGGCGGATCTTTTCGGGATCGTCGAAATTGATCGTGTTGACCTTGAGCAGCGCGAAATAGCGCTCGCCCTCTTTCGGGCTGCGGATCGGCCCTTCGACCGTATCGCCGGTCTTCAGCGAAAAGCGCCGGATCTGCGACGGTGAAATATAGATATCGTCGGGACCTGGCAGATAATTGGCGTTGGCCGAGCGCAGGAAGCCAAAACCGTCCTGCAGCACCTCGACCACGCCGTCGCCGATGATCTCGACGTCCTGGGCAGCCAGCTTTTTCAGGATCGCGAACATCAGCTCCTGCTTGCGCATGACGCTGGCGTTCTCGACCTCGAGCGATTCGGCATAAGCGATCAGCTCTGGCGGTTTCTTGTTCTTGAACTCGGCGAGTTTCATTTCTTGCATAGACGGACCTTGAATAGATGGAGTCTGGGTAAGCTTTGGGAAAATATCGGCGGGATGCGACAAATGCCGGGCGCGGCCGAAGACACTGAGGGGCGGCGCATGACGGGAAGGAAGACCCGTCTTTTATCGTCGGTCGGTTGAAAGAGCAAGCTGCGTTTTGCGAGGCCCGATAAAGGCCCGCAGCGCATCATGCAGCCGTCACCCCAATCAGGAGACCACCCTTGCGCGACAAGCGTCAGAACGGCTTGACGACGACCAAAATGACGATGGCGATCATCAGCAATGTGGGGATCTCGTTGACGATTCGCCAGTGCCTGGCGGGCTTTTCGTTGCGGTCCTCGGCGAATTTGCGTACCGCGCCGGCCAGGTAGCCATGAACGGCGGACAGCAAAAGCACCGCCCCGATCTTGGCGTGCAGCCAGCCGCCCTCGAAACCGAAGCCTTTCCAGGCGAGCCAGAGACCGAACACCCAAGTGACGATCATCGCCGGATTGACAATGCCGCGCAGCAGGCGCCGCTCCATCACCTTGAAGGTCTCCGACTGCACGGAACCCTTCTCGGCATCGGCGTGGTAGACCAGCAGCCGCGGCAGATAGAGCATGCCGGCCATCCACGAGATGACGGCGAGGATATGGATCGCCTTGGCCCACGGATAAAAACTGTCCGGCGCCGCGAAATACAAAAGCCCGGTGAGAACGACCAGCACGCCGATGCTGATCGTCATGCGCATCATCGCCTGCCCGGTGCTGTTCGCGTTCTTCATCTCGGCCATCAGCGTGTCGCGCTCCGCACTTGTCTCACCATCGCCTCGACATGGGCGATCGGCGTCTCCGGCGTGATGCCGTGGCCGAGATTGAAGATCAGCGGCCCCTCTCCCAGCGCTTCCAAGATCGCTTCGACGCCGTCGGACAGTGCCTTGCCGCCTGCCACGAGCCGCAAGGGATCGAGATTGCCTTGAACCGCACCTAGGCGCTGCAAATCCTTCGCCGCCTCCAGGGGCACCGTCCAGTCGATCCCCAGCCCCGTTACGCCGGTCTTCTGGCGGTAGGTCTGGTAGCGGGCGCCGGCGCCCTTGGGAAAACCGATGATAGGAACATCGGGATGAACGGCCCGAATTTGCCTGACGATCTCGGTCACCGGCTGCACGCAGAACCGTTCAAAGGAGGCGTCATCGAGCACCCCTGACCAGGAATCGAAAATCTGCACCACATCGGCGCCGGCCTCGATCTGACGGATGAGATAGGCGGCCGAATGATCGGCGAGCACTTCCAGCAGTCGTTGAAAGGCCGCCGGCTCGCGGTAAGCAAAAAGCCGGGCCGGCGCCTGGTCGGGCGTGCCATGGCCGGCGATCATATAGGTCGCCACCGTCCACGGTGCACCGCAGAAGCCGATCAGGGTCGTCTCGTCCGGCAGTCTGGCCCGCAGCCGGCGAACCGTCTCGTAGACCGGTTCGAGATTCACGTGAAACAGCTTGCTTTCCAGAGCCGCAATCTCCGGCGCCGTAATCGGCGTCAGCAACGGTCCTCGCCCCTCTTCGAAGCGGACGTCGCGGCCAAGCGCATGCGGAACGACGAGGATGTCCGAGAACAGGATCGATGCATCGAAACCAAAACGCTCGATCGGCTGCAAGGTCACTTCGACGGCAAGGTCGGGGTCATAGCAGAGATCCAGGAACGAACCGGCCCGTCTGCGTGTCTCCCGATACTCCGGCAGATAGCGCCCGGCCTGACGCATCATCCAGAGCGGAGGCGGAAAGTGAGCCTTGCCCTTCAGCACGTCCAGCATGATCCGGTTCGGGGGCATCGAGCGCTCGCTTCTCCCAGCCTCTTCTATAATCAAAGATTCTTATATCTAAGATTCTTCTGATTCTAAGAGTCTGTTGGTTCTGGTGGTTGTCACCTGTCCCGCTTTGCCCCGGAAAACACCAGCCAACATATTGTCGCGTGCTTCTTTTTCCAAACTGCAGGGTTCTGGGGACGAACAGGAATCCGCCTCTGGAGTCAAAGCGTTACGAGACGTGGGGAAAAGCCCGCCCTGTGGACAGGCGAGAGGCAGGGAAAGCCGTCCCCGGATTTGTCCCCAGCCGCCCGGCGAAGCTGACAGAGCAACGAATTGTGGACAAACCACCTTCTGATACAGTCGCGTCCGATCGGCCCGTCTTTTCATCCCGCTCTATCCACAGATGCCCACAGCCCCAGGTGACCCCCCTGTGAACAAACCCCAAAGCTTCTTCCATCTGCACCTGATTTCCGACGCGACCGGCGAAACGCTGCTCGCCGCCGGCCGGGCGGCTTCGGCGCAATACAAGGATGCGCGCGCCATCGAGCATATCTATCCGCTCATCCGCACCGAAAAGCAGGTAGCGAAAGTGTTCGAGGACATCGAGGAAGAGCCCGGCATCATTCTCTATACGGTCGTCGACCAGAAGCTGGCGCGCGGCATCGACGAGCGCTGCGCGACGATGGGGCTGCCCTGTGTGTCGGTGCTGGAGCCGGTACTGACCGTGTTCCAGTCCTATCTCGGCACGCCGGCCGGCCGCCGCGTCGGCGCCCAGCATGTTCTCGATGCCGAATATTTTCGCCGCATCGACGCACTGAATTTCACCATGGACCATGATGACGGCCAGCTGCCGCTCAACATGGACGATGCCGATGTCGTGCTGATCGGCATCTCGCGCACCTCGAAGACGCCGACCAGCATCTATCTCGCCAACCGCGGCATCAAGACCGCCAACATCCCGATCGTGCTCGGCGTGCCGGTGCCGGAAAGCCTGGTCAACGCCAAAACACCGCTGATCGTCGGGCTGGTCGCCACCGCCGAGCGCATCTCGCATGTCCGGCAAAACCGCCTCCTCGGCACCAGCAGTTCTTACGAGGCATCGGACTATGTCGACCGCGCAGCCATCGCCGAAGAGCTCGCTTATGCCCGCCAGATCTGCACGCGCCACGGCTGGCCGATGATCGACGTCAGCCGCCGCTCGATCGAGGAAACGGCGGCGGCGATCGTTGCCCTGAGGGGGAAGAATAGATAGTTGGAGCCGTGCGCAACCCCAGGCTTGAGATAGTGTCTGAAACGTCGCGCTGTCCCGCCAACCTATGGCAACCCTCTGTATTGCGGCGGTCAACGACAATTAATCAGGCGAAAAATCATGACCGAGAAAATCATCCTCGCTTCAGGCAGTCCGTTCCGCAAGGCGATGCTGGTCAATGCCGGTGTCGACGTCGAGGCGATTCCGGCTGAAATCGACGAGCGGGCGCTCGAGGCGCCTTTGCAGGACAGCGGGGTCTCGCCCGAGGATGTCGCCCTGGTGCTGGCCGAGGCCAAGGCCACCGAAGTCAGCGAGCGCAGGCCGGGCGCCCTGGTGCTGGGCTGCGACCAGACGCTGTCGCTCGGCGACGAGGTGTTCCACAAGCCGGCCGATAGGGAAGGCGCGCGCCGTCATTTACTGGCGCTGTCTGGCAAGACCCATCAGTTGAACAGCGCCGCCGTGCTGGTCCGCGACGGCGCGGTGCTGTGGCGACATGTCGGCATCGCCTCGATGACCATGCGCAAGCTCGACCCAGCCTTCATCGGCCGCCATCTCGCCCGCGTCGGTGCCAAGGCGCTGGGAAGCGTCGGCGCCTACCAGATCGAAGGCGAAGCCATCCAGCTGTTCGACAAGATCGAGGGCGACCATTTCACCATTGTCGGCCTGCCGCTGCTGCCGCTGCTGGCCGAACTGCGCACGCTCGGAGCGATCGATGGTTGAGGCGACAAGGAAGGCCTTCGTTACCGGTCACCCGATCAAGCATTCGCGCTCGCCGAAGATCCACGGATATTGGCTGGCCAAGCATGGCATCGGCGGCAGCTATGAGGCGATCGATGTCGCGCCGGAAAACTTTGCCGCGTTCGTGAAGACGCTGCAGGCCAACGGCTATAGCGGCGGCAACGTCACCATCCCGCATAAGGAGGCGGCTTTCGCGCTGGCCGACAACCGCGACCAGGCGGCGCAAGAGATCGGCGCCGTCAACACGCTGTGGTTCGAGGACGGCATCTTGTGGGGCGGCAACACCGATGCGCACGGCTTTGCCGCTAACCTCGACGAACATGCGCCGGGCTGGGCGAGCAACGGCCCGGCAGTCGTGCTCGGTGCCGGCGGCGCGTCCCGCGCCGTCATCCATGCACTGAAGCAGCGTGGCGTTGCCGACATCCGCATCGTCAACCGCACGCTCGGCCGGGCTATGGAATTGCGCGATCGTTTCGGCGCCGGCGTTTCGGCGCATGGCATGGCGGCGACCGGTGAACTGCTTGCCGATGCCGGGCTGCTGGTCAACACAACCGCACTCGGCATGCACGGCAATGAAGGCCTGTCCGCCGATCCCGCTTTGCTGCCCGACCACGCCATCGTCACCGACATCGTCTATGTGCCGCTGGAGACGCCGCTGCTTGCGGCGGCCCGCGCGAGAAACCTCAAGGCCGTCGACGGCCTCGGCATGCTGCTGCATCAGGCGGTGCCCGGCTTCGAGCGCTGGTTCGGCATCAGGCCGCAGGTGACGGCTGAGCTGCGCGCGCTCATCGTTGCCGATCTGGTACCGAAGCCATGATCGTGCTCGGCCTCACCGGCTCGATCGGCATGGGCAAGTCGACCACGGCCAAGATGTTCGTCGAGGCCGGCGTGCCGGTCCATGATTCCGACGCGGCGGTGCATCGCCTCTATGCCGGCAAGGCCGCGCCCCTTGTCGAGGCGGCCTTTCCCGGCACCACATCCGCCGGCGTAGTCGATCGGGCAAAGCTTGGCGCGCGTGTTCTCGGTGACGCCGCCGCACTGAAGCGGCTGGAAGCGATCATCCATCCACTGGTGCGCGCAGACGCCGACGCTTTTCTGGCGCGTCATCGTGCCGCCGGCGCGCCGATTGCCGTCCTCGACATTCCGCTGCTGTTCGAAACCGGCGGCCGCGACCGCGTCGACAAGGTCGTCGTCGTCACCGCGCCACCCGAAATCCAGCGAGAACGCGTTCTGGCGCGGCCTGATATGACCGAGGAAAAACTGGATTCGATCCTGGCCAGGCAGGTGCCAGATGCGGAAAAACGCAAGCTGGCCGACTTCGTCGTCGATACCGGCCAGGGATTGGGCTCCGCCCGCGCCGCCGTGGCTGCCATCATTGCCGAACTCTCCGGGGATAAGCTGCACTCCTGACACCACCGCGTCAGCATTGCCCATTGCCATTTTGTTCCGGTCTCACGATCCTGCTTCTTTGGAGCGACTGATTCGATGCGTGAGATTATTTTCGACACCGAAACCACCGGCCTCGATTCGCGCGACGACCGCGTGATCGAGCTTGGCGGCGTCGAGCTGGTCAATCGCTTTCCGACCGGAAAGACCTTCCACCACTATATCAACCCGCAAGGACGCGCGATCCACGCCGACGCGCAGGCCGTGCACGGCATCAGCGCCGCGGACCTCGCGGGCAAGCCGACCTTTGCCGAAATTGCGCAGGAGTGGCTGGACTTCACCGAAGGCGCCAAGCTGGTCGCCCACAACGCCACCTTCGATGTCGGCTTCCTCAATGTCGAATTCGGCCGTCTCGGTCATCCCCTCATCGACAACGGTGTTGTCGTCGACACGCTGGCGCTGGCGCGCCGCAAGCACCCGATGGGCCCCAATTCGCTCGACGCGCTCTGCCGGCGCTATGGCATCGACAACACGAAGCGTACCAAGCACGGCGCCCTGCTCGATTCCGAATTGCTGGCCGAGGTCTATATCGAGCTGATCGGCGGCAAGCAGGCAGCCCTCATCCTCGACAGCGCCACCGCGCCGGCGCAAGGCCGCGAGAATGTCCGCCAGATCGAGATCATCATCAGCCAGCGCCCGGCATCCTTGCCGCTCCGCCTGACCGAAGCCGAGCGCGCCGCGCACGCCGGCATGGTCGCGACGTTGGGCGAGAAGGCGCTGTGGCTGAAGGTTGCGGCTGGCTAAGCAAGACGGGACCAATGCCGTTCGCGGCGATCCTTCACACCCCCCTCTGTCCTGCCGGACATCTCCCCCGCAAGGGGGGAGATCGGATGTCGCTTCTGCTTTCGCCAATCATTGACGTTGTAAAGTGAGCACCGATGCTGAAGCTGCCAATCTCCCCCCTTGCGGGGGAGATGTCCGGCAGGACAGAGGGGGGTGCTGTCCCTCCGACGCCTCGGTTGTCCCGCCAGCCTTCAACAAAAAACCCGGCGCGAGGCCGGGCTTTTCACAATCGGTGGCAGGCAGGCCTCAGCTCACCTTGACCTTGGAAGCGGCCTGATCCTCGGCCAGCTTCTGCTGGAACATCTGCGCGAAGTCGATCGGGTCGAGCATCAGCGGCGGGAAGCCGCCATTGCGGGTTGCCTCGGCGATGATCTGGCGGGCGAACGGGAACAGGAGGCGCGGGCATTCGATGAACAGGATCGGCAGCATGTGTTCCTGAGGGAAGCCTGCGATGGCGAACACGCCGCCATAGACCAGCTCGACATTGAACAGGACTTCCTGGTCGAAGGACGCCTTGGCGTTCAGCGTCAAATTGACGTCGAACTGCTTGTCGGAGAGCGGGTTGGCGTTGACGTTGACGTTGATGGCGATGCCGGGCGCCTTGTCGCGGCCGCGCAGCGAATTCGGCGCGCCGGGGCTCTCGAAGGAAAGGTCCTTCACATACTGCGCCAGAACGTTGAGCGACGGCTGCGCCGCATTGCCGTTTCCGTTGGCTGCGCCGACCGGCGCGTCATCTTTGCTGGCCATAAGCCTTCGTCCTCTTGCCTGGGCAGCGTCGCTGACCGAATTGAAATCGGGCGTTCGCTACCATGGCAGGGATGACAAGACAAGGTTTGCCGCCTTGCTTCTCCGTTCCGGGGATAACGCCAGGGGCGGCTTCAATCGTCCTTGAGCCGGCGCCAGGGCGAGTTGTGGTCCGGTCCGCGCTTGAAGTCGTCTTCGCGCGAATAATCGCCATCCTCGAGGTCGATGGTCTTGTCGCGCTGCCGGCCGCGGAAACCGCCGGTCGAGAAACTGGTGGCCAGCACGACGCGGCCTTTCAACGCTCGCCAGGCAAGGTCTCGGACCGGCGGCAGGAACAGCAGCAGGCCGATAATGTCGGTGATGAAGCCGGGGATGATCAACAGGATCGCCGCCAGCATGATCATCGCGCCATGCGCGAGTTGCCGGCTCGGATCGCGGCCGGCGTCCATTTCGGCGCGGATACGCGTCATGACGCCGAAACCCTGATGCCTGAGCAGCAGCGCGCCGGCAACGCTCGACGCCAGCACCAGGCCGACCGTCGCCAAAGCGCCGACCTGGCGACCGACGACCACGAAGCCGGCGATTTCCAGCAGCGGAAGCGCCAGGACAAAAAGCGGAAGGAATGAAATGCGCAAGTCTTGGCAACCTTTTGGATCGTTTTGACCGTTCGATTGTTTCGGCGGCGAGCAATCGCCGCTGGCACTGAGGCCGTTAGATAGGTATGCCTGCCTTTGATTTGAATGATTGCGCCTTGCGTTCTATATGCTTTGAATGTTGAACGCTATGCGACCGCGGCCATTGGGCCTGACGGTCCGGCCACAGGGCAGGGATTGATTGGCGGAAGATATGGGTTTCTTCGACTTCGGCACGATTTTCTTCCTGATTGCGGCGGTGGTCATCTTTTTCCAGCTGCGCAATGTGCTGGGCCGTCGCACCGGCAGCGAACGGCCGCCCTTCGATCCCTATACGGCGGCCCGCGGCGGCGACAAGGATGCCGCCCAGAAATCCGAGAACGTCGTCTCGCTGCCGCGCAAGCGTCTGCCGGGCGAGCCCGCGGGCGATACCTATGCGGCGATCGACGCCTTTGCCAAGCCCGACACCGACTTGAACAAGGGTCTGCGCTCCATCAAGGACAATGATCCGTCCTTCGAGCCGAAGAGTTTCGTCGACGGTGCCAAGATGGCCTATGAGATGATCGTCATGGCCTATGCCGACGGCGACCGCAAAACGCTGAAGAACCTGTTGTCGCGCGAGGTCTTTGACGGCTTTGTCTCTGCCATCGGCGAGCGCGAGGCCAAGGCGGAAAAGATCCAGTCGTCTTTCGTCGGGATCGACAAGGCCGACATCGTCTCGGCCGAGATGAAGGGCGGTGAGGCGCATGTCACGCTGCGCATCATCAGCGAATTGATTTCGGCGACTCGCGACAAGGCGGGCGCCGTTATCGACGGCGACCCCGAAACCGTGGCCGAGGTCAAGGACGTCTGGACCTTCGCCCGCGACACCCGCTCGCGCGATCCCAACTGGAAGCTCGTCGCCACCGAGGAAGAAGACTAGGGAACACGCGGCGAGGCTCCGGTGTCGCTATCGCCCCTCTTTGTCGAAAAATCTTTTGCCGACCTCCCCGGCTGGAACGATGACGACCATCTGGCGGCCTTCGCCGCCTTTCGCCGCTCGGCCTTTCACGTCCTGACCAAACCGTATCGCAGCGGTGCGCTCGGCATCAATTTTGATGCCTTCACCAATGCCTACGCCGAGGCTCGCACCATTTCGCCGGCGAATCGGTCGCCATTTCTGGATCGAAAGGAAGCCCGGGCTTTCTTCGAGCGCCATTTCTTGCCCATGCATATCCCCGCCCAGAACGGTGGCGCCGGCCTCGTCACCGGCTTTTACGAGCCCGTGGTCGAAGCGTCGCCGGTGCGAACCCGGCGATTTTCGGTGCCATTGCTCAGCCGTCCGGCCGATCTCGTCGATATCGACGACAGCAACCGGCCGCCCGGACTGGATTCCTACCTCGCCTTCGCCCGCCGGACGCCGGACGGGCCGGTCGAGTATTTCGATCGCGGCGAGATCGAGCGCGGGGCGCTTGATGGCAGGGGCCTGGAAATCGCCTGGCTGGCCGACAAGGTCGATGCCTTCTTCATTCACGTGCAAGGCGCGGCCCGACTGAACATGACCGACGGCCGGCTTGCCCGCGTCACCTATGCCGCCAAATCCGGCCAGCGCTTCACCGGACCCGGCAAGCTGTTGAGCGAACTGGGAGAAATCCCGCCGGCGGAGGTGACGATGCAGTCGATCCGCGCCTGGTTCAAGGCGCATCCGGACCGCGTCGACGAGATCCTGTGGCAGAACCGCTCCTACATCTTCTTCCGCGAGGCCGATGTCGATGACGCGTCGCTGGGTCCGATCGCCGCCGGCAAGGTGCCGCTGACGCCGGGACGATCGATTGCCGTCGACCGCCTGCTGCACACTTTCGGCACGCCGTTCTACATCGACGCACCGTCGCTCACGGCGTTCGACGCAAGACCGTTCCGGCGCCTGATGATCGCGCAGGACACCGGTTCGGCAATCACCGGGCCCGCGCGCGGTGACCTGTTCGCCGGTTCGGGCGACGCGGCCGGCGAGATCGCGGGCGTGGTCCGCAATGCGGCGGATTTTTACGCGCTGGTGCCGCGCGCGCTTGTTTCGGGGTCGAATCGATGATCCGCCGGCCGGACAAACTCAGCGAAGACGACCGCGTTCTGTGGAACCTGGTGGCGCGGACGGCCAAACCGCTAAAGGGCAGGATCGCCGTCGATATTCCCGACATCGCCAATGAGGCCAGATCGACACCGCCGCAAGCTGCGCCGGCCGCTGCCAATCCGCCCGGCGCGGCAAAGCCGAAGACCCAGCATGTCGCGCATGCGCTCGACGAGCCGACGCTGGACAAGCTGTCGAAGGGCCGGCTGCCGATCGAGGGCCGCGTCGATCTGCACGGCCTGACCCAGGACGAGGCCTATTCGCTGCTGTTTTCGTTCCTGCACCGGGCGCACGCCGGCGGCATCCGCTATGTCCTCGTGATCACCGGCAAGGGATCATCCTCCGGCGGCGACGGCGTGTTGCGGCGCGCCGTGCCGGCCTGGCTGTCGACGCCTGCTTTCCGCCCGCTGGTCTCCAGCCACGACCACGCCGCCCGCAACCATGGCGGTTCGGGCGCGCTTTATATCCGACTGCGGAGGGCGCGTTCATGACCCCGTTCGGCGAGAAGCTACGGGCGCTGAGAAGCGAACGCGGCGTCAGCCAGAAGGACATGGCGGCGGCGATCGGCGTCAGTGCCGCCTATCTGTCGGCGCTCGAGCATGGCAGGCGCGGGGCGCCGACCTGGACGCTGATCCAGAAGATCATCGGCTATTTCAACGTCATCTGGGACGACGCCGAGGAACTGGCGCGGCTGGCCGAAGCCTCGCATCCGCGCGTGAAGCTCGATACATCCGGTCTTTCCCCCGCCGCCACCGAACTGGCCAATCTGCTGGCCGAGAACATCGAGAAAATCGACGAAGCGGAGCTTCGCCGCATCACCGCATCGATCCGCGCGGCGCTGGGCCGGCGGGTGTGACCTGTTTCAGCCGGATCTTGCGACGGGCGTCGGCCTGATCGCAAAGAGTGCCCGCCGGCGAACCGCCAGCGGGCAACTGTCTGAGATCATTTCTTGCCGGCCGTGCCGCCATTGTTTCCCCGGCCACCTTTGTCGTGATGCTCGTGGTTACCTTTTTCGCCGCCTAGGCAGTCCGATGTGCCGATGCCGCAACAGCGGCCGCTCCACAGGTTATTGAGTTTGCTGTTGGCGCAGCCTGGAATGGTCTGATCGGCCAAAGCGGATCCGGCCAGGCCCGACACGGCGATGGCGGCGAGAAAGGTGTTGCGCAGAAAGGCAGTCATTTGAAGTCTCCATGGTTGGGTTCGGTTCACGGCTGTGTGTCGTCGGCCGGGACGGAATGGTTCACGGAGGGATGTGAAAATTTGCTCGGCGGTCTCCCCCGTGTTCGTCATCCACGGGCGGAGCGGGAGCGAAGCGGACGCGCAGACCCCTGGAGCTGCTCCGCAGCCCAAGGGACATGCCGCGAGTTACGAGCGCCGCGGCAGTGCGGAACCTTGCTCATACAGGTGGTTGGGAAGGATCGCTACGGAACAGAGCCTTTATTCTACGCGGCTTGTTCTTCATCGGCCTCACGGCATGTATCCTAGGGTCTGCGCCGCTTCGCTTCGCTCCTTGCTTCGCCCTAGGATGACGAAGCGGGGAGGCTGCGTCACGACTGTCGGCTACTGGACCGCGCCGACAAGCACCTGCTGGCCACCGCGGATCGAGACCCAGCGGCCGGTGTTATCGATCGCCTGTCGTTTGAGGAAGCGGTAACCGGTCGCGTCCCATGGCTTGACCTTGTCGGTCAGATTGTCGAGCACGTAGTCGCCCATGTCGGTGCGCACCGTCAGCACCGCGTGGCCCTCGCCGTCGGGCTTGCGCACGACGGTGATCAGCAGATCGGCAAGCGAGATGCTCATGCGCGAAAGCTGGCGCCGCTTCTCCAGCACGTAGTCTTCGCAATCGCCGACGCCCTTGTCAGGATAGGCCCAGACCTCGTCCTTGCCGTAAATGTCCATGTCGCTCATCGGCTTGACGGCAGCGTTGACCCTGGCGGTGACGTTGAGAAGCTTGCGCATCAGCCCGTCGGTCATCGGGGCCGGCGCGAGATCGGTCGGGTGGATCGAGCATTCGCTCGGATGCAGCTTGCAGAAATCATAGTGGCCGATCGGCTGCGAGGTGAGGCCCCCGGTCGCCATCGCTCCGGCCGCCAAAGCCGGTGCCATCCAGCATCCCGTTACTGCCAGACCGGCCGCCGCGTACACGCGCAGCCTTCGCGCCACTGATGAGGAAATCATTGTCCCCGCTCACCCTTTGTTATTAACGAAAGGTTAAGGGGGATTTACAGTCCATGTCAATTACGACGACGGTCGGATTGTCGGCATGGTTACCCGAGGGGCTGGACGGCGGCACTTGTGCAACAGAATCGCCTGCGGTTTTTGCCCGCCGAATCGCCCGAATGGTCGCCTCCAAGCCTTGTTTTATGTATGTCGTGGCCCAAAACCACTGCGACCTCGGGTCACGCCCATGGGCATGCCTTTGTGCGACATGGATTATCTTTTGGCGGTACGAACCAGCTTCGGCTTCGCCGCAACGCGGTTCTGGCGTCCATAGCTGGTGATGAAATCGACGATGCGCGGCACGATTTCGGAGCGGAAGCGCGAGCCGTTGAACACGCCGTAATGGCCGACCGCCGGCTGCATATAGTGGGCATGCCGTTCAGCGGGGATGTTGGGGCACAAATCATGCGCCGCCTTGGTCTGGCCAAGGCCGGAAATATCATCGTTCTCGCCCTCGACAGTGAACAGCGCGACATTGCGGATATCAGACGGGTCGATCCTGGTGCCGCGATGCGTCATCTCGCCCTTGGGCAAGGCCTGTCGCACGAAGACGGTGTCGACGGTCTGCAGGTAGAACTCCGCCGTCAGGTCCATGACTGCCAGATATTCGTCGTAGAAGTCGCGGTGCTTCTCGGCATTGTCGCCGTCATGCTTCACCAGGTGCATGAAGAAGTCCTTGTGGGCGATGATGTGGCGGTCGAGGTTCATGCTCATGAAGCCGGACAGCTGCAGGAAGCCCGGATAGACCTCGCGGCCGAAGGCCGGCACCGGCCAAGGCGCGGTCATTATGACGTTGTCGCGGAACCAGTCGATGCCCTTTTCCTGCGCCAGCAGATTGACCGCCGTCGGATTGCGGCGGGTGTCGATCGGCCCGCCCATCAGGGTCATCGTCGACGGCACGAAGGGATCGCCCTTGGTTTCCATCAGCGCCACGGCGGCCAGCACCGGCACTGAGGGCTGGCAAACCGCCATCACATGCGTGTCGGGGCCCAGCGCATGCAGCATGTCGATGATGTAGTCGATATAATCGTCGAGATCGAAGCTGCCGTCGGCCAGCGGCACCATGCGGGCATCGACCCAGTCGGTGATGTGCACGTCGGCATGGGGCAACATGGCTTCCACGGTGCCGCGCAGCAGTGTCGCATAGTGGCCCGACATCGGCGCCACGATAAGAAGCTTTGGATCGGGCTTGCGCCCGGCGGGAACGGAGCGTTCGAAGCGAACGAGATTGCAGAACGGCCGAGACCAGACCGTCTTCTCGCTAACATCGACGCTCTTCCAGTCGACCACGGTCTTGTCCAGGCCGAAGGTCGGCTTGCCGTAGCGGCGCGTGGTGCGCTCGAACAGTTCGGCGGTCGCCGCGACCGAACGGCCCCAGGACGTGTGGGAAAACGGATTGAGCGGATTGGTGTAGAGCAGGCGCACCGCATCGGCATAGAGGCGCGCCGGCTGCATGGCGGCGTGGTTCATTTCATAGAGCTGGTAGAACATCGAGAACCCCGCTGCTGCTGCGACCGAAGGAACGACGAGCAGCGCCGAGCCTTAAATGTCCCGTGGCGAAGTTAACAACTAATTGCTGCGATGCAATACGTCACGTGGCGTGATGAATGCTTCTTTGGTTCAAGGCTTTGAAAATCGGCCCTGAACGGCGCGAGCCGGCTCAGTGTGCGGCTGCGAAGACGCCGGTATCAGCGGGTCCGATCCGAGCCGGACCCGAGCCTGATCAGACGCGCGCCATGCACACGGCGGTATGACCGGAGCCGATGAAGCCAAGTTCGCCGGCCGCACCCTTCGACAGGTCGAGCACGCGACCTCTGATGAACGGTCCGCGATCGTTGATGCGCACGATGACGCTGCGGCCGTTGTTCTTGTTGGTGACCCTGAGCTTGGTGCCGAAGGGCAAAGTGCGGTGCGCGGCGGTCATTGCCGACGGGTTCATCCGCTCTCCCGAGGCGGTCTTCGAGTGCAGGGCGTACCAGGAGGCGCGTCCGCACTGTGCCGCGGCGGTTGCCGAAGACGCGCCGACCATCAGGCCAGCAACGACCGTTACCGCGACAAGCGCGGTCTGTTTCGAGTTCTTCATATTTGGGGGATGGCTCCGTTTTCTTGCAGACCCCAGCCGTTAGGAGCCAAATAAGGCAGGAAATGCGGCAATCATCTGTCGGTTCCGTGGCGAGATCACACGTTTGGAGTCGCTGGGTAACAGTCTGTCAGGGATTTTCCGGCGCGAGATGATCAATTCCTGATGATCTTCGTGCCGGTATCCGGGATTTGTTTGACAAGATCGAGCATAAATATCCAAGTAGAAGTTGACGCGATCGGGCCACTTCCTTTGGCTCGTCCATCGCGGCCGTAGCGGCGTACTCGATCGACTTCAAAAGGGAGATCCGGCAATGAGACTAGCCAAAAATCTGCTGGCGTTGATTGTGCTTGCCATCGGCGCGCTGTGGGCACTGCAAGGCATCGGCGCGATCGGCGGCAGCTTCATGACCGGCCAGTCGCAATGGCTCTATGTCGGCCTCGTCACCGTGCTGGTCGGACTGGTGGGGCTGGTCTGGGCGAACCGGTCGCGGGGGTGAGCTGCAGAACCAGCCCTGGCGATCTGTGGCGCCCCCCTCTGTCCTGCCGGACATCTCCCCCTCTAGTGGGGAGATTGGCCGTCATCACTGCTTTCGCCAATCTCCATCATCGAAAGAAGGCAGCGAGGCTGAAGCTGCTAATCTCCCCCCTTGAGGGGGAGATGCCCGGCAGGGCAGAGGGGGGCGCGAAGGATCGCCGCTCATCTCCATCGCTGCGTTGGTGCCCCGCCCCTTCACTGCGACCAATACTGCCAGGCCCAGTAAAAACTCTCGTCGCGCGGCGGCAGCCGGTCGCGCTCGGCGTCCCAGCGCACCGGCGCCGGCGATTTCGGTTGCTGGTCAAGCGACGGTTTGTCCCTGGTCAAGGCGAGAAGCCGGTTGCGGACCTGGGCGAACAGCACGGCGGTGGAATGCGTCATCACTCTCTCCTGCTCTTCCGGTTCCAGTCACTCCCGTCCCGCCCACGGGACAAGCACGCGCTCGATCCTGCGGATGGTGAATTCGAGCACGAAGGCGATGGCCGCGATCACCAATATGCCCATCACCACCACGTCGGTGACGAGGAACTGGGCGGCCGACTGGATCATGAAGCCGAGGCCGCGCGTCGCCGCGACCAGTTCGGCGGCGACCAGCGTCGACCAGCCGGCGCCGAGCGCGATGCGCAGTCCGGTCAGGATCGCGGGCAGCGCGCTGGGCAGGATGACGTGGCGGACCACCTGTCCTCGTGTCGCGCCAAGCGAGCGCGCCGCGTTGATGCGCTCCTGCGAGACGCCGCGGACGCCCGAGGCGGTCGACAGCGCGACAGGCGCCAGCATAGCGATGGCGATGACCAGGATCTTCGACGGCTCGCCAATGCCGAACCAGATGATGACCAGCGGCAGATAGGCAAGCGGCGGGATCGGCCGCAGGAATTCCAGCAGCGGATCGAAGATGCCGCGCCCAATGGCACTGATGCCGATGGCGAGACCAACCGGCACGCCGACGACAATGGCGGCGACCAACGCGGCAAAGACTCGACCCAGGCTGGCGACGACATGCTGGAGCAGCGTCGCATCGACGAAGCCGTCGCGGGCGACGACGATGAACCTGTTCCATACGGCCACGGGCGACGGCAGGAACACAGGCGATACCAGTTGCAGGCGGGCCGACAGCGCCCACACCGCCAGCACCACCAGGATGGTCACAGCGCTGACCGCGCGCGCGGAAATGCCATTGCGCTTCGGGCTTGGCCGCGACCACGGCACCGAAAGGCCGTCGGCCTCGTCGATCTTGTGTGCCGGCCGTTCCGTGTAGGAGGAAACGGTCATGCCGCCTCTCCTTCGAAGATCGCATCGGTCAGTTCGCCTCGAGCCGCGGCAAAAGCCGGATCGGCCTTGATGGTGCGAATGGTTTCGCCAGACGCGTAGCGCCTGGAGAAACCGGGCTCGAAGCTCCGCACCACGCGGCCCGGCCCGGGCGCGAGCACGACGATGCGGGTGGCGAGCACCAGCGCTTCCTCGATGCCGTGCGTCACCATCAGCACGCCGACATCGCTTGCCGTCCACAGATCGAGCAGCGTCGTCTGCATACGTTCGCGCGTCAGCGCATCGAGGGAGCCGAGCGGTTCGTCGAGCAGCAGGAATTCAGGTTCGGCGGCGAGCGCCCTGGCTAGGCCGACGCGCTGGCGCATGCCGCCGGAAAGCTCCCAGATGTGCTTGTCGCCGGCATCGGTGAGCTTCACCAGCTCAAGCAATTCATTGGCGCGGCGCGCCCGTTCGGCTGGCTTGATGCCACGCAGCCGCAGCGCGAAGGCGACATTCTCGCGCGCGGTCAGCCATGGAAACAGCGCATCGTTCTGGAACACCACCGCCCGGTCCGAGCCCGGTGTTGTGATCGACTTGCCGTTGATGGTAGCACGCCCACGCGCCGGCGCGACAAGGCCGGCGGCGACGTTGAGCAGCGAGGTCTTGCCGCAGCCGGAGCGGCCGACCAGCACGACGAAGTCGCCCTTGGCGACATCGATCGAAACCCGCTCGACGGCAGGTGCCGGCTGGCCGTCATAGTGGATCGAGACCTTGTCCAGGGCGAGATGGGGGTCGAGCACGAGATGCGGCATGGCTGCCTCGCAGATTTGAAGGAAACTCAACTGCCCCGGAGCCGCTCCTCGTCGGCGGTTCCGGGGCAGTCAGCACACGGCGTCTGGGAAGAAGATCCGCGCGCGTTCGTTTGGCGTCAGGCCCTCAGTTCAACGCCAGCGCCTCGGTGACGTATTTCGACGACACGTATTTCGAATAGTCCGGCAGCACGGCGTCGATCTTGCCTTGCTCCTTGAGGAAGGCAGACGCGGCTTCGATCGCCTTGACCGTTCCGCCGCCGAGGAATTTGTCTGAAGCCTGCTCTTCCAGCGTCGGGAAGACATAGCCCTTGAGCAGCTGCGGCACCTCTTCCAGCTTGGCGCCGGTGAGCTTGGCGATCGCGGCCGCCTGCGGCGACGACACCGACCAGGCGTCCGGCTTGGCGAGGAATTCGGCATAGGCCGCACCAGTCACCTTGACGAAGTCGCGCACAGCCTCGGGGTTCTTTGCGGCAAAGTCGGTGCGCACGATCCAGGCGTCGAAGGTCGGCGCGCCCCAGGCCGCGACCTGCGAGGAATCCAGCACCACCTTGCCGCTGGTCTTGATCTGGCCGAGTGCCGGATCCCAGACATAGGCCGCGTCGATGTCGCCGCGCGAAAAGGCCGCCGCGATTTCCGGTGGCCTGAGATTGAGGATCTCGACCGATTTTGGATCGACGCCCTCATGCTTCAGCGCCGCGAGCAGGCTGTAATGCGTCGTCGAGACGAAGGGCACGGCGACTTTCTTGCCGGCAAGATCGGCGACCTTCTCGATGCCGGCGCCGTTGCGCGCCACCAGCGCCTCGGATTGCCCGATCAGGCCGACGACGAAGATGGTCTGGATAGGCAGCTCGCGGCTTGCCGCCGCCGCCAGCGGGCTCGAGCCGACATAGCCGATATCGACTGAGCCGGATGCGACCGCGGCGATGACATCGGCGCCGGAATCGAACTTGCGCCAGTCGATGGTGGCCTTGGTCGCCTTTTCATAGGCGCCGTCGGCCTGCGGCACCTTCGAGGGTTCAACCACCGTCTGGTAGCCGATGGTGATCTTGAGGTCGTCGGCAAGGGCCGGGCCGAGGAAGGCAGCACCGGCAAGTGCTGCCGACGAGAGCAGAACAATGCGTCGCGAAATGGTGGACATGAAGGGCTCCTGAAAAGAGAAAAACCGGAATGCCCCATGATAGTCAGCTAATTCTATCGTTCTTGTAGAGTTAAATCCTTCCAAGCAAGGCGGGCTTGTTAGAAAAAAGCTGTCGGTGCGGGGTGGCGAAGCGGATAGGGCGGCTGCGGCGGGCAAACATCAGGCGTCGCGACAGGGCGAACCTTTTTAATGCCGGCGGGACAGCACCCCCGCAAGGGGGGAGATTGGCAGCTTCGGCGCTCCGCTCTTCTTGCAACGCTGGAGATTGGCGAAAGCCGGGATGACAGCCGATCTCCCTCCTTGCGGGGGAGATGTCCGGCAGGACAGAGGGGTGCCGTCCCGCCGGCCTCTCAATTCTGCGCCGCCGATCACGAACCTAAATTCCCCCATCAATCCACATCAGGCAAATCCATACCCCAAACAGGCCTCGATTCGAAAACATGTTCCGCGAGTTCGAAGCTAAGTATAGTATTCTTATCGACATGAGAGGGTTGGATTCGGCGATGAGCGACCACCACGTCACCATGATCGTCAGCGGTGTGAATCGACTTTCGCCGCCGCGTCAGTCGATGCCGGCCACATCCGGCCCTGGAGGACCGTTTGCCATTCCGCTGGTCTCAAAGGGCATTTTTGTGCTTTCGAGGGCACAAAGTAAGGCTAAAACGGCCGCAGCGGCTTGAAAACGAAGCAAAATCAACATTTCTCGGCTTGTACATCATGTCACTAGAATTTATGTGTCATGGCAGTCTGGACGCGGCGGGGACGCGTGCCAGGCGTTGCGCAACCGATGGTTCCATGCCGTCGCATGACAGAGAAATTTTGATTTCATGCTCACCAAAAAAGGTAAGTACGGCCTCAAGGCGCTCGTCCACCTCGCGCGATTGCCGGCCGGACAGCTCGCCTTCGTCAACGACATCGCCACCGGCAACAACATCCCGAAGAAGTTTCTCGACGCCATCCTGGGCGAGCTGCGCAATGCCGGCTTCGTCCAGAGCCGCAAGGGCAAGGATGGCGGCTACCGCCTGGCGCGCCCCGCCGACGAGATCAAGGTCGGCCATGTCGTGCGCGTCCTCGATGGGCCGCTGGCGCCCATTCCTTGCGCCAGCCGCACCCAATACCAGCGCTGTGAAGATTGCAACGAGGCGACATGCCAAGTCCGACATCTGATGCTCGAGGTCCGGCAGGCGATCGCCGAGGTGCTCGATCAGCGCAGCCTCGCCGAAATGCGCGACATCGCCCTCGACGACCTTCCGGTCGCGAGCGAAGTGGACCTGGCGGTCGGCGTGAAGGTCCAGGCCTGACACTGGCGCCGCGCACATTGCGGGCATGCTTATGACCGGGCGCGCCAACTCGATCATCATCGTCGGCGGCGGCGCCAGTGGCGTCGTGCTGGCCGCGCATCTGCTGAAATCGCCCAATCCGGACCTGCGCGTCACGCTGATCGAAAAGCGCCCGCATTTCGGCCAGGGCATCGCCTATTCGACGCTGCTGTCGGCGCATGT
Source organism: Mesorhizobium sp. M0047 (assembly GCF_040323315.1). NCBI lineage: Bacteria > Pseudomonadati > Pseudomonadota > Alphaproteobacteria > Hyphomicrobiales > Phyllobacteriaceae > Mesorhizobium > Mesorhizobium sp. M0047. The sequence continues at coordinate 29,011 of NZ_JAMYUW010000027.1, forward strand.
GCTCAATGTCAGCGCCGCCGGCATGAGCGCCTATGCCGACGATCCCGGCAATTTCTGGCGCTGGCTGCTGGAGCGCGGCCTGGCAAGACCGGACCAGGCGCCGGTCTACGCGCCGCGCAGCATCTATGCCCGTTATCTCGGCGAGTTGCTCGACGATCTGGAAGCGCGCGAAAAGCAGAGCGGCCGCCTGCGTCTGATCCACGAGGAAAGCCTGTCGATCACGCCCACCGCTTCCGGTGTCGAGGTCGCGCTGGCCAATGGCACCAGCGTCGTTGCGCATCTGGCCGTGCTGGCGACCGGCCATGACGAGGAGCCGGCACAAGGGCATGCCATCAGGATGGGCTCGGAGGCCGATACCGCACTTGCCTCGGACGCGAGCGTGATGGTGCTTGGCACCGGCCTCAGCATGGTCGACGCGTTCCTGGCGCTGGAGCAGCGCGGCCACCGCGGTGACATCATCGCGGTGTCCAGGCGCGGCCTGCTGCCCTCGCCGCATCGCAAGGGCAATCCGATCAAGCTCGACGTCGCCGACATTCCGCTCGGCACCCAATTGTCCTACTTCGTCGGCTGGTTCCGCGACCTGATCAAGGAAAACCAGAAGGCCGGGATCGACTGGCGCGACGTCGTCGACGGCTTGCGGCCGTTCAACCAGAAGATCTGGCAGAACTGGCCGGCTTCCGCCAAGCGCCGCTTTGTCGAGCATACCAAGGCCTGGTGGGACATCCATCGCCATCGCATGGCGCCCGAGGTCTATGCGAGGGTGACCGAAGCCGTGCAATCCAGGCGCATCCGCCTAATCGCCGGCCGCGTCGTCGACATAGCCAAGGGCGATGAATTCACCGTCCAGGTCCAGTCGCGCCACACCCAGCGCCTCGAGACATTCGAGGTCGCACGCATCTATGATTGCTCTGGTATCGTCAGGGACATTTCCACCTCGTCGAACAGCGTCGTGCGCTCGCTGGTCGATCGCGGCCTGGCGCGGCCGGATCCGCTGCGCATCGGCCTCGACGTGTCGGCCAATTGCGAGATCATCGCCGGCGACGGCAGCGCGTCCGACAAGATCCTCGCCGTCGGCCCGCTGACCCGCGGCACCTTCTTCGAGATCGACGCCATTCCGGATATCCGCGTCCAATGTGCGAGGTTGAGCAACCAGCTTTTGGGGTAGACCGCCAAAGGCCTCGCTCTACGGCGCCCCCCTCTGGCCTGCCGGCCATCTCCCCCACCAGGAGGGAGATTGGCTGTCACCACGGCTTTCGCCAATTTTTGACTTTCGGAGGCGGGCGGGACCCTGAGGCTGCCAATCTCCCCACCCGTGGGGGAGATGGCCGGCAGGCTAGAGGGGGGCGTGCCCCTCTAACCATGCCACAGCCCGGAATTTCATTCCGCATCTGGCCGGTTGATTGGCACGATCTATCTTCTTTCCGAGAGCAAAGGGCTGGAAAAGAGGACACGCTACCGCTCTGCCCCGAGGCGGTCGCTTGGTCATGGAGCATCGATATGAGCGAGCACAAGATCGCCGCAGCCGACGCGTTGTCGCGCCTGCGTCCGCCCTATAAGTCGGTTCTCGACCTGATCGGCCAAACGCCGGTGGTCGAGCTGACCAAGTTCGACACCGGCAAATGCCGGCTGTTCATCAAGCTCGAAAGCCAGAATCCCGGCGGCTCGATCAAGGACCGCATCGCGCTGTCGATGATCGCCGCCGCCGAGAGAGAGGGCAAGCTCCGGCGCGGTGGTACCATCGTCGAGGCGACCGCAGGCAATACCGGCCTCGGCCTTGCCCAGGTCGGCATCCCCAAAGGCTACCGCATCGTGCTGGTGGTGCCCGACAAGATGTCGCGCGAAAAGATCCAGCATCTGCGCGCGCTCGGCGCCGAGGTGCGCATGACGCGCTCGGATGTCGGCAAGGGGCATCCCGAATATTACCAGGACATGGCCGAAAAAATCGCGGCGGAAGTGCCCGGCGCCTTCTATGCCAACCAGTTCGCCAACCCGGCCAACCCGCTGGCGCATGAAACCACCACCGGTCCGGAGATCTTTTCGCAGCTTGACGGTGATGTCGATGCGGTGGTGGTCGGCGTCGGCTCGGGCGGCACGCTGACCGGGCTCGGCCGCTACTTCGCCGAGGTCTCGCCGAAGACCGAAATGGTGCTGGCCGATCCGGTCGGCTCTGTGCTGGCGCCGCTGATCAAGACCGGCAAGATGGAAGCGGCCGGCAGCTGGACAGTGGAAGGCATCGGCGAGGATTTCGTGCCGCCCAATGCCGATTTGTCGCTGGTCAAGAAGGCGTACTCCATTCCCGACAAGCAGAGCATGCTGGCCGTGCGCGACCTCCTGTCCAAGGAAGGCATCCTGGCCGGCTCATCCTCAGGCACGCTGCTGTCGGCCGCCCTGCGCTATTGCCGCGAGCAGACCTCTGCGAAGCGGGTCGTCACCTTCGTCTGCGATAGCGGCAACAAATATTTGTCGAAGGTGTTCGACGATTTCTGGCTGGCCGAGCAGGGCCTGGCCGAGCACGAGCAGCATGGCGATCTGCGCGACCTGGTGATGCGCTCGCACCGCACCGGCGACACCGTCTATGTCGGCCCGGACGAAAGCCTGCTCAATGCTTATGGCCGTATGCGCCGCTCCGATGTCTCGCAGTTGCCAGTGCTCGACAATGGCAAGCTCGTCGGTATCGTCGACGAAAGTGACATCCTGGCCAAGGTCGACGGCCCCTATGACGGCCGCTGGGAGCGCTTCAACGGTCCGGTGCGCACGGCCATGACTTCCAATCTGCACACGTTGCAGGCCAGCCAGACGCTGGATGCGCTGTTGCCGGTATTCGACCGCAACGAGGTCGCCATCATCTTCGACGGCGACGAGTTCATCGGCCTGATAACCCGCATCGACCTGATCAATCATCTGAGGCGCGCACGATGACTGCTGAAACACCACCACCGGGCAAGAACCGCCTGGCCTTCTCGACGCGCACCATCCATGGCGGCCAGAGTCACGACCCGCTGACCGGCGCGGTGATGGTGCCGATCTACGCCACCTCGACCTATGGCCAGCAGTCGCCCGGCGTTCACAAGGGGTTCGAATATGCCCGCAGCCAGAACCCGACGCGCTTTGCCTTCGAGCGGGCGGTGGCCGATCTCGAAAGCGGCTCGGCCGCCTTCGCCTTTGCTTCTGGATTGGCGGCGATCGCCACCGTGTTGGAGCTGCTCGATTCCGGCGCCCATATCGTCGCCACCGACGACATCTATGGCGGCTCCTTCCGCCTGATGGAGCGGGTGCGCAAACGCTCGGCCAATCTGCAGGTCAGCTTCGTCGATTTCACCGACCTCGCCGCGGTCGAGGCGGCCATCCGCCCCGAAACGAAACTGCTCTGGGTCGAGACGCCGACCAACCCGCTGCTGCGCATCGTCGACCTCGAAGGCGTCGCCGCCCTTGCCAAGCGCAAGGGGGTTCTCACGGTCGCCGACAACACGTTTTGCAGCCCCTATATCCAGCGGCCGCTCGAACTCGGCATCGACATGGTCGTCCACTCTACGACGAAATATCTCAACGGCCATTCCGACATGGTCGGCGGCGTCGCCGTCGTCGGCGACAACAAGGATTTGGCCACCCAGCTGAAATTCCTGCAGAACGCCATCGGCGCCATTTCAGGCCCGTTCGACAGCTTTCTGGCGCTGCGCGGCCTGAAGACGCTGGCGCTCAGGATGGAGCGTCATTCCGCCAACGGCCTCAAGATCGCGCAATGGCTGGAAGCGCGCCGCGACGTGCGCCGCGTTATCTATCCCGGCCTCGCCAGCCACCCGCAGCATGAGATCGCTGTCAGGCAGATGCATGCCTTCGGCGGCATGATTTCAGCGGTGCTCGACCGCGACCTCGCCGGCACCAAAAGGTTCCTCGAACGCACGCAACTGTTCACCCTGGCCGAAAGCCTCGGCGGGGTGGAGAGCCTGATCGAGCACCCGGCGCTGATGACGCACGGCTCGATCCCCGCCGAGAAGCGCGACGAGATCGGCATTTCGGATTCGCTGGTGCGGCTGTCGGCGGGCATCGAGGATGGCGATGATCTGATCGCGGATCTGGATCAGGCGCTCAGGGGTTAGCGGCCTGATGTCGCGGCGAGGAAGATGCTACGGCGCAGGGTAAACTTGTTTCTGTAGCGATCCTTCACACCCCCTCTGTCCAGCCGGACATCTCCCCCTAACGTTGCAAGACGAGCGGCGACATTGAAACTGCCAATCTCCCTCCTTGCGGGGGAGATGGCCGGCAGGCCAGAGGGGGGTGCTGTCCCGCCGACATCTGACAGGTCTCTTCGCCGCGCGACGGGCAAGATTAAACCACAGCTCGCCAATTGCCGTTGACCCCGACCCGCATCTGCCCGAAGTGTAGCGCGCCATGGCCACGCACGCTCCACCCAAACCGACCGAAACACCCCTCACCTTCGCGGTGCTGGTCTTTCCCGGCTTTCCGATGATGGCGTTCAGCTCCGTCATCGAGCCGCTACGCGCCGCCAATGTCCTGGCGAAACGGCCGTGCTATCGCTGGATCATCGTCGGCGGCACAAAAGGCCCGGTCGAGGCGTCGAACGGCGTCGTCATCCAGCCTGGTTTTTATGCCGAGGACGCGCCGAAGGTCGACCGCATCGTCGTCTGCTCGGGCGGCGATGCCGATCACCTCGTCGCCGAGGACGCCGCGAGCTGGATCCGCCAGAGCCTGCGCAACGGCGCCCATATCGGCGCGGTGGCGGATGCGGCGTTCTTCCTCGCCCGGGCCGGCCTGCTCGACGGCCACGCCTGCACCTTGCACTGGACCAGCCAGGCCGCCTTCACCGAGGCCTTCCCCAACATCGAGCTCAGGCGCGACCTCTATGTCATCGACCGCAAGCGTTTTACGTCGGCCGGCGGCGTCGGCAGCCTCGACATGATGCTGGAGATCATCACCCGCGATTACGGCGCCGAACTTGCCGCCGGCGTCGCCGAATGGTTCGTGCACAGCCAGCTGCGCTCCAGCATCGACCGCAAGATGATGCCGCTGCGGCTGCGCACCGGCGTCCGCAACGAGTTGGTGCTGTCAGCCATCGCCATCATGGAGGATGCGGTCGAAGAGCGGCTCGGCATGGCCGAGCTGACCGCGAAGCTCGGCGTCTCCTCCGACAAGCTCGAGCGCAGCTTTCGCTCCGAACTCGCCATTTCGCCCAATGGCTACTACCGGCGCTTGCGGCTGAAGCGCGCCGCCGACCTCCTGGCGCACTCGACGCTCGCCGTACGCGACGTGGCGCTGGCCTGCGGCTTCGCCTCGATGTCGAGCTTTGCCCGGGCTTTCCGCGAAGAGCATGGGCATCCGCCGAAATTGGCGAGAAGGCATTAGGGGTGCGCTCGCTGACGCGATGAGATGTTAGCGGGACAGCACCCCCTCCGGCAGGCCAGAGGGGGGTGCTGTCCCTCCAGCGTTCCGCATTAGGCTCCTGCGGCATCCCGCACAACACACGCGGTTTTCCGCACAATCCCCTTGCCCCGCTTGCCTCATGCTCATCCCTCGCAACTCAGCCAAGGCCGTACCCATGAGCATCGTCGTATTCGATCCCGACAGCACCGAGGACGTGGACTTCAAGGACCGCATGCGTCACCCTGCGGCGGCCGATCCGGCGGGCGGCATGTGGCTGTCGGATACCGAGCCGTCCTTCATCGATGCCGATGCTTTGCGAAAAGGCCGGCTGGCCAAGCTGCGCGGCTGGATGCGCGAGGCCGGCTATGGCGGCGTGGTGTTGTTCGACCCCTACAACCAGCGCTACGCCACCGGCTCGCGCAACATGTTCGGCTATTTCCTGCGCAATTCGACCCGCTATTTCTTCATCCCCACCGACGGGCCGATCGTGCTGTTCGAATACCCGCAGAGCTACCATGTCTCGATGGTGCTCGACACGATCGACGAGGCGCGCCCTTCCAAGCTCGTGTGGTCGTCGGTGTCGGGCCGCGACGACGAGACCGCCGGTCCGTTCGCCGACGAGATCGCCGAGCTTTTGAAGCAGCATGGCGGCGGCTCGATGAAGCTCGGCCTCGACCGCTGCAGCCATCTGCAGGCGCTGGCCCTGGAAAAGCGCGGCTGCGAGGTCCGCGATTGCCAGGGCGAAATCCTCGCGGTGCGCGCCGTCAAGACGCCGGAGGAAGTCAAATGCCTGCAGGTGTCGATGGCCGGCGCCGAGGCCGCCGTCTATGCGGTGCGCGAGGCGATCAAGCCCGGCGTCTCCGAAAACGATTTGTTCGCCATCATGTATGGCGAGGTCATCCGCCAGGGCGGCGAGTTCATCGAGACCCGGCTGCTTACCTCCGGCCAGCGCACCAATCCGTGGTTCAACGAGGCCAGCGGCCGCAAGATCCGGCCCGGCGAATTGTTGGCGCTCGATACCGACACGATCGGCTGCTACGGCTATTATTCGGATTTTTCCCGCACCTTCCGCTGCGGGCCGGGCAAGCCGACCCCCTACCAGAAGTCGCTCTACCGCATGGCGCACGACCAGGTTCAGCACAACATTTCGATCGTCAAACCAGGCATGGCGTTCCGCGAAATCGCCGAAAAGGCGTGGAAGATTCCGGATCGTTTCGTCGACCAGCGCTACACCTCGGTCATGCACGGCGTCGGCATGCATGGTGAGACACCGTTCATCGCGCATGCCATGGACTACGAAACCTATGGCCGCGACGGCCATATCGTGCCAGGCATGGTGGTGAGTGTGGAAAGCTACATAGGCGAGAAGGGCGGCCGCGAGGGCGTCAAGCTGGAGGACGAGATCTTGATCACCGAAACTGGTACAGAGCTTCTGTCGCGCTTCCCGTATGAGGACGAGTTTCTGGAGAAGCAGGTTTGATACGCGCAACCGATGAGCGCCTCGTTACCTGGCGCCCCCCTTTGTCCTGCCGGACATCTCCCCCTCAAGGGGGGAGATTGGCAGCGTCGCCTACGGCGCTTTTTCCTGCAGTTTTGGTGATTGGCGAAGGCATTCGCGACGGCCGATCTCCCCCCTTGAGGGGGAGATGCCCGGCAGGGCAGAGGGGGGTGCTGTCCCACCGGCATACGAAAGGGTCTTTGACTGCCTCGCCCATGCATCAGGCAGGCGCGGCATGAAAACCCCCATCGCCATCAAGCGCGGCACCGCAGCCGCGATCTTCATCGACCTGCAGGAAGAGCACCGGCAGGACAAGCGCTACCTCGTCGATGGCTACGCAACGGTCCTCGCCAACGTCCAGCGCCTGCAGGCGGCGGCGCGGCAAAACCATGTGCCGCTCTACCACTGGGCCTACATCGTCGACCTCGACAGCCAGGAGCGGCCGTTCCATCCGGTCGGCGAGGACGGCAAGTCCGCCTTTTCCGACAAGAGCGATCCGCTGACTGAGATCTGCCGCGAGGTGGCGCCGGCTGATGGAGAGGCGCTGCTGGTCAAGGCCGAGGCCAGCGCCTTCCGTTCGGGGCCGGCGGCGCGCGACATCAAGTCGGCCGGCATCGAATGGCTGGTCGTGTCGGGCGTCTGGACCGAGGCCTGCATCGACGCTTCGGTGAAGGACGCAGTGGCGAAAGGTTTTCGCGTGCTGCTGGTCAAGGATGCCTGCGGCAGCGGCAGCGCGGCCATGCACCAGACCGGCATTCTCAACCTCGCCAACCGGCTCTATGGCGGCGCCGTCACCGACACCGATGGCGCCTGCCGGCTGCTGGCGGGCGAGACCGTCACCGCCTGGCAGGTCGAAGGCTCGGTGCCGCTGCGCTTCACCTTCGACAACGCGGCCGCGCTCTACGCAGACCTATGACTGCCGAAAGCATGACTCGGGGCAAATACGAAACCCGGCTCGACCCAGAGCTCTGGGCCTATATCGACGCGGTCAACGCCTGGTATCCACCCGAGATGCCCGGCCTGCCGATCGACAAGCAGCGCGCCGTCTATGACCGGATGAGCCGTGCCTTCCATCAGGGCCGCCCGCCCGGCGTCACGGCCAGCGACAGCCTGATCGCCGCGGCCGGCCGCGACATCCCGATCCGCCGCTACCGGCTCGCCGGCGCGGCCGCGAAGGCGATGGTGGTCTACTATCATGGCGGCGGCTTCATCCTCGGCGGGCTCGACAGCCATGACGACATCTGCGCCGAGCTCTGCGCCGGCACCGGTTTCGACGTGCTGTCGGTCGACTACCGGCTGGCGCCGGAGCATTTGCACCCCGCAGCCTTCGACGATGCTGTCACCGCCTTCGAATGGGCGGCCGCCGCCACCGACCTGCCGCTGGTGCTGTGCGGCGAAAGCGCCGGCGGCAATCTCGCGGCTGGCGTGGCTCAGGCGACCCGCCGGCACGCCAGTGCGGCCATCGGCCAGGTGCTGATCTATCCCGACCTCGGCGGCGACGAGACCGCCGGCTCCTATGTCGAGCACGCCGAAGCGCCGCTTCTGTCGCTGCACGACATCGCCTTCTATCGCGACGTCCGCTCCGCCAGGCGGCAATCACCCGGCGATCCGACCTTCCAGCCTTTGCGCGACACCGACTTCTCCGGCCTGCCGCCAACAGTGATCGTTACCGCCGAATGCGACCCGCTGTCGTCGGACGGCGAGACCTACCGCGACCGGATACTTGCCGCCGGCGGCAAGGCGTGGTGGCACGAGGCGCCGAAGCTGGTGCACAGCTTCCTGCGCGCCCGCACGACTGTGCCGGCCGCGGCGGAAGCGTTTGCGCGGATTGTTGCGGCGGTTGGTGCGCTGGGCCGGGGTGATCTCCCCCCTTGAGGGGGAGATGTCGCCGAAGGCGACAGAGGGGGTCGTCGCACGTAGAGCGCTAGCATCATCTTTTTGAAAGTACGAGGTCGCGTCCCGTCGTGCCGACCCCCTCTGGCCTGCCGGCCATCTCCCCCTCAAGGAGGGAGATTGGCGCCGCGCCGTTGGCGCATCTCTCCCAGCGCGGCTGCAAAGTATAAGCGCACTGCCGACTCCCCCTGCGGAGCACCGCACAATCACTGCGGAAAACCGAACACTCCCCAGCGTCACCCCGCTCTATCATTCCCTCAGGCAATGGCGTCCCGGCGATCGCATCCGTCCCCCGCGCCTGTCGATCGGCCGGGGCGCCCAACAACAGGGGAACGACGATGAAATTCATGCTGACCGACCGCAAATTGCACCCGCAGGCAAAACCCGTCGCCGACGACTTCAAGAGCGGCGGCATCAACCGCCGCGAATATCTGGCCTTGATGGCCGGCCTTGGTGTCAGCGCCGCCGGCGCACTGGCGCTGGGTGGGCTGGCCCCCACGCCTGCCCGCGCGGCGGAACCCAAGAAAGGCGGCGTCTTGCGCGTCGCCATGAACGTCAAGGGTTTCAAGGACCCGCGCACCTTCGACGGCGTCGAAATGTCCAACGTCGCCCGCCATTGCAACGAATATCTGGTGCGTTGGAACACCGACTTCTCTTTCGAGCCCTGGCTGCTCGAAAGCTGGGAGGTGAGCGACGACGCCAGGACGCTGACGCTGCATGTGCGCAAGGGCATCTCCTGGTCGAACGGCGACGCCTTCAACGCAGACGATGTCGTCCACAACCTCACCCGCTGGTGCGATGCCTCGGTGGCAGGCAATTCGGTCGCCGCGCGCATGGGCGCGCTGGTCAATGCCGACACCAAGAAGGTTGTCGACGGCGGCATCGCCAAGGTCGACGACTTCACGATAAAACTCAATCTGCCCAAGCCCGACATTTCGCTGATCGCCGGCATGGCCGACTATCCCGCGCTGATCATGCACCGCTCCTATGAGGGCGACGGCGATCCGATGAAGGCGCTTGCCATCACCACCGGCCCCTGCGAGCTGGTCAGCTGGGATGCCGAGACCGGCGCCGAGGTGAAGCGCAAGGATAAGCCCTGGTGGAAGGGCGAATTCCACCTCGACGGCATCAAATGGGTCGATTACGGCTCCGACCCCAACGCCATGCTGTCGGCGTTCGAATCCGGTGAGATCGATACCGACCACGAGACCGCCTCCGATGCCGTCTCGCAGACCGATCAGATGGGGCTCAAGAATTCCGAGATCGCTACCGGCTCCACCATCGTCGCCCGCTTCAATGTCGGCAACGCGCCCTATGACGACGTCAAGGTGCGCCGCGCCGCCCAGCTCGCCGTCGACAATTCCGCCGTGCTGGCGCTTGGCCTCGGCGGGCGCGGCAAGCCCGCCGACAACCACCATGTCGGCCCCATGCACCCCGAATATGCCGATATCGGCCCGGCCAAGCGCGACCTGGACCAGTCGAAGAAGCTGCTCACTGAAGCCGGCAAAGCCGACCATGAGTTCGAGCTCATCTCCGTCGATGTCGAATGGCAAAAGAGCACCGGCGACGCCATCGGCGCGCAGATGCGCGAGGCTGGCCTCAAGATCAAGCGCACCGTGCTGCCCGCCGCCACCTTCTGGAACGATTGGAGCAAATACCCCTTCTCCTGCACCGAATGGCTCGGCCGCCCGCTCGGCGTGCAGGTGCTGGCGCTGGCGTACAAATCCGGCGCCGCCTGGAACGAAAGCGCCTACGCCAACAAGGAGTTCGACGAGCTTCTCGACAAGGCGCTGGCAACCCCGGACGCCAAGGCGCGCAAGGAGATCATGGCCAAGATCGAGCAGAATTTGCGCGACTCAGGCATCATCATCCAACCGTACTGGCGCTCGGTCTACCGGACGTACCGCAAGGGTGTGGAGGGTTGCGAACAGCACCAGGCGCTGGAACAGCACTTCGAGAAGGTGTGGATTGAGAGTTGAGCCTTCGCCATTCTTGGGTTCCTCGCCCCCACGGAAGTGGGGGAGAGGTGGCCCGGCGAAGCCGGGACGGAGAGGGGGACGCCCTCCGCAATATCAAAGCCGCATGATGGGTAAGAGCCGAACGATAAATTCCATCGGGCGCTTTCAGGCGATAGACCTCCCAACGTCGCGCAGGCCCCTCTCCGTCCCGGCTTCGCCGGGCCACCTCTCCCCACATCGTGGGGCGAGGAACTAGGCAGCGCCTACGGCCCGACCATCACAAGGCGGCGCAGCCCCTCCGGAAACGGCTTTCCGGCCGCAACGCCGGCCTTTCGGTTTGCAACGCTGGTGATTGGCGAAAGCAGCGATGACAGCGTCCTTCGCCCCGTTTACGGGGAGTTGAGGAGTGGTCCGCGTAGCGGACGAAAAGCCAACTGCTTGGCTTTTCGAACGACGAGTGGCGGCAGCCAAATGAGGGGCGGCGCCAGCGTTGGTCTTCCGTTCTCCCACCGCGGAGAAGGGAAGACGCGCCGACCCGTTCACCTCTCGGTCTTCACCAAAGTCCAGATCCAGCCGACGAAGGTCAGCACCAGGAACGGATAGCCGGCGGCGGGCAGCGGCGACGAGGTCGGCAGTAGGCGCGCGCCCCACAGGATCATGCAAACCGAGACGACAAACAGCCCTGCGGCCACGAGCGCTGTGAGCCGCATCCATAGGGCGAAAGTTTTCGGCGCGCTGACCATGACAAGTGCGGCCGCCCACAGCGAGATGCCGCCGACATAGGAGGGCACGCTGGCCTCAAGCCCTGCCGCATTGCCGGCCAGCAGCAGGCTCTCGCCGGCGAGGAAGGTCAGGAATCCGGCAGCTATGCAGTCATTGCCCAGCCGCTGGTATTTCATCGTCAGCAGCGCGGTCGCCACCACCAGCGCCACGCCGTCGATCGTCCACAGCGTTTCGCGCAGTTCGGCGCTGGCGACGAAAGTGCCGGCGAGCCCGAAAGCGCCACCGATGGCCAGGCCGGTCGCGGCAACGATGTCCAGCGGGTTGGAACGCATTTGAAATCTCCCCCAAGCCCTGCTGAGGATACTCCTGGGCGGAACGTTCTCAAAGGGGTAGCGCGAAGCGGAAAACGGAGAAAGTGTCGAGACGTGTCTGCCCTCGGGCGATCCGGCCTTGTCACGCCCTCGCCTGCGGTCGAGAAGTGGCCGACGCGAATGCCGGTGAGACAGTTGCCTGAGCCCGCGTCGGCCACTGGCGAACCGAGGTCCGCCGCCCGATTTTTGTAGCGCCCCATCGCGGCACGAGCAACCAAGCCAAGGCCATCGGTACGTATTCGTACAAACGTGATCTCCGCGTGCCGATGCCAACAGCGCGGGGACCCTGGAACATTCAAAAAAGCGCTCGGTGCCCAGATAGCCTGGGCGCCGCCTCCTGGAGAGTAATCTACACCGCTCTGCGTCAACGCATCGCTAGCGGGGCACATTGCCCCCGGCAACTCCACCGCTTTCGAAGCCTGCCATCGATCCACCGGATCGATGAATTGGCGCGCTTCGCGCGCCAATCGGCTTCTCAATCCCCCATCTTCAGCGCCTGAATAAACGCCTCCTGCGGGATATCGACCTTCCCAAACTGGCGCATCCGCTTCTTGCCTTCTTTCTGCTTGTCCAGCAGCTTGCGCTTGCGCGAGACGTCGCCGCCGTAGCATTTGGCGGTGACGTCCTTGCGCAGCGCCGAGATGGTTTCGCGGGCGATGACCTTGCCGCCGATCGCGGCCTGGATCGGGATCTTGAACAGATGGTTCGGGATCAGCTGCTTCAGCTTCTCGCACATCTGCCTTCCGCGCTTTTCGGCCGCCGTGCGGTGCACCAGCATGGAGAGCGCGTCGACGGGCTCCTCATTGACCAGGATCGACATCTTGACGAGGTCGCCCTCCTTGTAGTCGGTGAGGTGGTAGTCGAACGAAGCGTAGCCCTTGGAGATCGACTTCAGCCGGTCGTAGAAATCGAAGACGACTTCGTTGAGAGGCAGATCGTAGATCAGCATGGCGCGCTTGCCGACATAGGACAGGTCGGCCTGGATGCCGCGCCGGTCCTGGCAGAGTTTCAATATGCCGCCGAGATAGTCGTCGGGCGTCAAAATGGTGGCGCGGATCCACGGCTCCTCGATGGCCGAGATCTTCACCAAATCGGGCATGTCGGCCGGGTTGTGCAGTTCCTTCATCGAGCCGTCGTTGAGCAGCAGCCGGTAGACGACGCTGGGTGCCGTGGCGATCAGGTCGAGGTTGAACTCGCGCTCCAGCCGCTCCTGGATGATTTCCAGATGCAACAGGCCAAGGAAGCCGCAGCGATAACCGAAGCCGAGCGCCGCGCTGGTTTCCATTTCAAAAGAGAAAGAAGCGTCGTTGAGGCGCAGCTTGCCGACCGCGGCGCGCAGATCCTCGAAATCGGCGGCGTCGACGGGGAACAGGCCGCAGAACACCACCGGCTGCGCCGGCTTGAAGCCGGGCAGCGCCTTGGCGGTGGCGCGCTTGTCCTCGGTGATGGTGTCGCCGACGCGGGTGTCGGCCACTTCCTTGATCGAACCGGTGAAGAAGCCGAACTCGCCGGGGCCGAGTTCGTCGACATTGATGCGCGCCGGCGTGAACACGCCGGTGCGCTCGACCAGGTACTTGGCGCCGGTGCCCATCATGCGGATGGTCTGGCCCTTTTTCAGCACGCCGTCGATGATGCGCACCAGAACGATGACGCCGAGATAGGCGTCGTACCAGCTATCGACCAGCATCGCCTTCAGCGGCGCTGAAGCATCGCCCTCGCGCGGCGGCGGCAGCTGGTGGACGATGGCTTCGAGAACATCGGGAATGCCAAGCCCGGTCTTGGCCGAGATCAGCACGGCGTTGGAAGCGTCGATGCCGATCACCTCCTCGACCTGCTCACGGATGCGCTCGGGCTCGGCGGCCGGCAGGTCGACCTTGTTCAGCACCACGACGATCTCGTGGTTGTTGTCGATCGCCTGGTAGACATTGGCCAGCGTCTGCGCCTCGACCCCTTGCGAGGCGTCGACGACCAGCAGCGAGCCCTCGCAGGCGGCCAGCGACCGCGACACTTCATAAGCGAAGTCGACATGGCCGGGCGTGTCGATCAAGTTGAGGATATAGTCCTCGCCATTGTTGGCGCGGTATTTCAGCCGCACCGTCTGGGCCTTGATGGTGATGCCGCGCTCGCGCTCGATGTCCATCGAGTCCAGCACCTGCTCCTTCATGTCGCGCAGCTCCAGCCCGCCGGTCAGCTGGATCAGCCGGTCGGCAAGCGTGGATTTGCCATGGTCGATATGGGCGACGATGGAGAAATTCCGGATGTGGTCGAGGGGAGTGCTCATGGCGCGCGTTTAGCAGGGGCGGCTTGCTGCGGCAAGCGGCACAGCCACTGCCGGGGCGAGCGTTGCGGCCCGTTGCAGAGCAAGTGCCGCCGGCGCTTGTCGCTCATTACGCGCTTTCGCGAAAATCAATAAACATTAACCAAGTCCGTTAGAGCATAATTGTGGACTGACATGTTAGCCGGTGAGGATATTCCGATATAAGGATCAAGGCATGCGGGGGCTGGCAGGCAGGTTTATCGGGTCGCGGAGCGGCGCGTTCGCACCGATACTCGTTCTCGTCATGATTCCGCTGATCACCGCGATTGGTTTTTCGGTCGACTACACCTCGGCGGTCCAGACCAGGTCGACCGAGCAGGCGGCGCTCGATGCCGCGATCCTGTCGATCACCACGATGGATACCGCCTCGACGAAGGCGCAGCGCCAGGTGGCGATGCAGGCTTCCTACTTGGCCAATGGCGGACAGGGCACCGCGACGCTGAACACTTTCGATGTCAGCGCCAACGGCACCGCCACGGCGCAGGCCACGGCGAGTTTCCCCATGCCGACCGTTTTCATGCAGATCGCCAGGATCCCCACGGTGGCGATCGGCGTCTCATCGGCGGTGAGCAAGACGCCGGCGTTGGTGGAGGCGACCTTCAAGGTCACCGGTGTGTCGGGTTACTGGAACAAGACAATGACGCTCTACGGCACGATGTTCGGTGCCGCAAAGGGCAAGCCGCTGATGACGATCAGTTACGTCTACGGCGGCGGCACAGATCCCAAAGGTTACGGCACCACCACCGTCAGCAAAATCGACAGTTTGGGCGTCCCCACGGTGGCCCAGACGCAGGTCTGCAAAGTCGGCAAAAAGGCGCCCACCGGGGTCACGCTCAACACCGACAAGTTTGGCACGACATATTACTGTGTCGACACGATGTCTCCTGGCAGCACCGCCGGTGCGTCGATCGACGTCAGCCAGATGGCCGGGCTCTATCTGCAGATGCACGTGCCATCGGGCAACCCGCAAGACCTCTATTCGAACGATCCCGCCACGTCCAACCGGCTCTACAGCTCGATAAGCAAGGACGTCCTTCCGTCCGAGATCGCGACCGGCCAGGTCGTCGATATCTTCGGCGCCGTGCCCTGCGGCTCAACCGGCTACCAGGCTTGGGAGGACGGCGGCAACTCGGTTCCGGCGCCAGTCGGCAACGCCGACTTCTTCTACAACGTGACCGGCAAGTGCGACTTCAACAAGCGGCCCAACAACACGGTGCTGACGCAGTAGAGGTTGAAGGCTCAACGCCCTGCGGGCTTATGAGGCCTGGCGATCCTTTGCACCCCCCTCTGTCCTGCCGGACATCTCCCCCGCAAGGGGGGAGATTGGCAGCTTCGTTGGCCGCGCTCCTCTCGCGAAGTTTGGTGATTGGCGAAAGCCGTGATGAGGGTCGATCTCCCTCCTTGCGGGGGAGATGGCCGGCAGGCCAGAGGGGGGTGCTGTCCCTCCGGCCTTCCCTGGAATCTCCCGAACTCTCATCACAAACCGGTGAGCGCTGTAACGAAGCGGCAGACAGCGGCGAAGTGGGGACATGAGCGGCGCATCCAGGCGCCGGCGCCCACGGAGCAAGCCGAATGTCGGGGTCCAGCAAGTTCGTAACACTGTCCAGCCTTTGCGCGCTTGCGCTGGCAGTGTCGCTCGGCGCGGCCGCTGCCCGGCCGCTCAACGTGGTCGAGCTGTTCACCAGCCAGGGCTGTTCGTCCTGCCCGCCGGCCAACGCCAATCTGATCAAGGTCAAGGACCAGCCCGGCGTGCTGGCGCTGTCCTTCAACGTCACCTACTGGGACTATCTCGGCTGGAAGGACACATTCGGCCGCCAGGAATTCACCCAGCGCCAGGTCAGCTACGAGCCGCCGCTCGGCCATGACGGCCCGTTCACGCCGCAAGTGGTGGTCAACGGCCATGCCGATGTCGTCGGCGCCGCATCCGGTGAGATCGAAAAGCTGATCGCAAGCACTGGCCGCATCAGCGGCCCGTCGCTGTCGATCGACCACGGCAAGGTCAGCATCGGCGCCGGCTCGGTGCCTGGCGGCAGGGCCGATGTCTGGCTGGTGCGCTATCTCAGGGGCGTCGTCCAGGTGCCGGTGGCGCGCGGCGAAAACACCGGCCGCACTTTGCCGCATGCCAATGTCGTGCATTCGCTCAAGAAACTCGGCAGCTGGACCGGCGCCGCTGCGGCGCTTGATCTGCCGCCGGCTTCGGACGGCCTGAGCACCGCCGTGCTCGTCCAGTCGCCAGGCGGCGGGCCGATCCTGGCCGCCGCGACCAACTAGATCACGCTTCAAGAGAGATTGCGCAAACGCCGCACGCGCGGCGCCGCATAGAACGGCCGCCAAGACAGCGCGCCCCACGACCAACCCCAAGGAGACCACCATCATGACCACTCTGTTTCGCCTGACGCTGCCGGCCCTCGCTTTCGCTCTGTGCTCGACGGCGCTGTTTGCCGGCGGCATCGCCCGTGCCGACGACGCGATCAATGCGATGAAGCCGGCCGCGAATGCCATGAAACCCGCCGCCGATGCCATGAAGCCGGCCGCGGACGCCATGCAGCCTGCAACCGATGCGATGAAGCCCGCCGACCCGATGGCCACCAATTCGATGAAGCCGGCCGCCGACGCCATGAAGCCGGCGGTTGACGCGATGAAACCGGCAACCGATGCCATGAAGCCAGCCAACTAGGCAGATTGCCGGCGGCGCACGCGAATGTGAGCCCCGCCGCAACTCATGCGTCGCGCCGCCGTCCCTGATCCAATAGACTGATCCCAATGGAAGCCATGAGGAGTGCAACCATGACCGACATCAAGACACCAAACCGTTCGCTTGGCTTTGTCAAAGGCGCGCTCGCCGCGCTTGCGCTGGCCGCCGCGGGCGCCGCCTTCTGGCTGACGCCGGCGGTTTCTGCCGAGGACGCGGTGAAGATCCCGCCGCCGGCTTTGGACGAAAAGGCGGCGGCCGGCAGTGAAAAGGCAATCTTCGCCGGCGGCTGCTTCTGGGGCGTGCAGGGCGTCTTCCAGCACGTCAAGGGTGTGACCAAGGCCGTCTCCGGCTACACCGGCGGCGACAAGGATACCGCCGTCTACGAGACCGTCGGCACAGGCCGCACCGGCCACGCCGAATCCGTCGAAATCACCTACGATCCGTCCAAAGTGACCTATGGCCAGCTGCTGCAGGTCTATTTCTCGGTCGCTCACAACCCGACCCAGCTGAATTTCCAGGGACCGGACTCCGGCACGCAGTACCGTTCGACGATCTTTGCCGAAAACGATGCGCAAAAGAAGATCGCGCAGAGCTACATCGCCCAGCTCGACCAGGCCAAGGTCTTCCCGGAGCCGATCGTCACCACGCTGGAAACCGGCAAGACCTTCTATCCGGCCGAGAATTATCATCAGGATTTCCTGACGCTGAACCCGAACTATCCCTACATCGTCTACAACGACCTGCCAAAGGTGGCGAACCTGAAGGCGCTGTTCCCGGCGCTGTACAGCGAAAAGCCGGTGCTGGTGCTGTCGGCGAGCAATTGAGTTCTCTCGAAACGTCGGCGCGAAGCACCCCCCTCTGCCCTGCCGGCCATCTCCCCCTCAAGGGGGGAGATCGGCAGCTTCGCTGTTCCACTCACCTTACTGCGTTGATAGTTGGCGAAAGCGGCTGAGCGCGTAATCTCCCCCCTTGAGGGGGAGATGGCCGGCAGGCCAGAGAGGGGCGCCTCGCGCTGGCGTGCGCCGCTGGGCGCTCAATCATACGTCAAATCCGTCGCCTTGCCGCCGAACACGCGGTAGGCATAGAACGAATAGAAGATGATGATCGGCAGCACGACCACGGTGCCGGCCAGGATGATGGCCAGGCTTTCCGGTGCCGAGGCCGCTTGCCAGATGGTCAGGCGATCCGGCACCACGAACGGATAGAACGACCAGGCCAGCCCGGCAAAGCCGAGCGCGAAGATCGCGGCCAGCGTCAGGAACGGCGTCAGCGAATGGCGGTCGTCGGGCTTCGGCAGGTGGAATGTCTGCCGCCACAGCCACAGAAACAGCAGCGCCGACAGGATCGGCAGCGGCGACAGATAGAGCATCGAGGGCCAGACGAACCATTTGTCGAAGATGCGCGGGCTGGCGAGGGGCGTTGCCAGCGAGATGGCGACCATGCCGAGCGCGGTCAGCACCAGCGTCGTGCGCAGCCAGCGCACCGCCTTCTTCTGCAACTCGCCCTCGGTCTTGTAGATCACCCAGGCCGCGCCCATCGCCGCGTAGGCCGCGGCCAGGCAGAAAGCCACCAGCACGCCAAACGCCATGCCGCCGAAGCCGACATCGAGGCCGAGCACGTAGACGCCCAGCATATAGCCCTGCGCCAGCGAAGCGATAATGGAACCCAGGAAGAAAATACGGTTCCAGCGGTGCTTGTGCTCGGTCGGCACCTTGGCGCGGAAATCAAAGGCGACGCCGCGCAGGATCAGCCCGACCAGAAGCACGAACACAGGAATGTAGAGCGCGGTCAGGATGACGCCATGCGCCTGCGGGAAGGCGACCAGCAGCAGGCCGACGGCCAGCACCAGCCAGGTTTCGTTGGCATCCCAGAACGGGCCGATCGCCGCGATCATCGTGTCCTGCTCGGCATCCTGCGCCGCGGCGAACAGGATGCCGATGCCGAGATCGAAACCGTCGAGAATGACGTAGATCAGGATGGCGAGGCCCATCAGACCGGCGAAGATGAGGGGGAGCGCGGTTGGCCAGTCGAAGGTCATTTTCTTACTCCCCCGCGGCCGGCTGCGACATCGGCGCGTTGAGCACGCCCGGCAGCGGCGAGTTATCGCCATCCTTCGCCGCCTTCAGCGCCAGGTGCACCAGCACGCCGAGAAAAGCGATCAGCAACAGCACATAGAGGACAAGGTAGATAGCGAGCGTCAGCGCGACGTGGCTGCCAGCCACCGGGCCGACCGCATCGGCGGTTTTCAGCACGCCGGTCACCAGCCAGGGTTGGCGGCCGATCTCGGTGGTGTACCAGCCGGCCAGCGTCGCCAGCCAGCCCGACAGCGCCATCGGCACCATCAGCAAAGCGAGCGGGTTCGGCAGGCTGTGCCGACGCTTGAGGAAGAAGGCGGCCGACCACGAGACGAGGAGCATCAGGATGCCGGTTCCGACCATGATGCGAAAGCCCCAGAACACCGGAAACACGGGCGGATGGTTTCCGGGATAATCGTTGAGGCCCGGCACCACGCCGCTGGTCGAGTGCCGCAGCACCAGGCTGGCGCCGTCGGGAATGGCGATCTCGAATTTGTTTTCGCGGGCCGCCTCGTCGGGGAGCGCAAAAAGGACCAGCGGCACGTTGGGGCCGGTGTTCCAGTTGGCCTCCATGGCGGCGATCTTCTGCGGCTGGTGCTCCAGCGTGTTCAGCCCATGCTGGTCACCGGCGAAGATCTGGATCGGGATCAGGATTGCCGCGGTGAAGACACCGGTGCGCAGCGCCTTCCACATCGATTCCGAGCGGTCGCCGTTGAGATAGCGCAGCGCCGACAGGCCCGATATCAGGAATGATACCGTCAGCCCGGAGGCGAGCAGCATATGGGTCAGCCGGTAGGGCATCGATGGATTGAAGAGGATCGCCCACCAGTCGACGGCATGCGCCACGCCGTCACGGATCTCGAAGCCGGCCGGTGTTTGCATCCAGGAATTGAGCGCGATGATCCAGAAGGCCGAGACGGTGGTGCCGCCCGCCACCAGCACCGTCGCCAGCGTGTGGATGCGGTTGGAGACGCGGCGGAAGCCGAACAGCATGATGCCGAGGAAGGCCGCTTCGAGAAAGAAAGCGGTGAGGATTTCGTACGCCAGCAGCGGTCCGGCGATGTTGCCGACCGTTTTCATATAGCCCGGCCAGTTGGTGCCGAACTGAAAGCTCATGGTGACGCCCGACACGACGCCCATGGCGAACGACAGCGCGAACACCTTCACCCACGTGAAATAGGCGCGCATCCAAGCGGAATCATTCGTCGCATTGTAGCGCAGCTTGAAGAACAGCAGCACCCAGCCAAGCGCAATGGTGATCGTCGGAAACAGGATGTGGAACGAGATATTCGCGCCGAATTGCATGCGCGACAGGACGAGCGGGTCCATGGTGGGCTCCGGCTGCTTCGAATGCCTGGAAGAATAGGGCGCGAGCCGTGCCTGGTCAAAGCGGCGTCGCGTCGCGCAGGGCGGAACGCCGCAGGGCCCCCGATATGGCGTCGGCGTGCCCGGCCTCGACGCCCGCAATCGTCGTCGAGAACTGTCAGCAACGGCATTGACTTGCAGTTGCATGGGACGACATTCGGCCTATATCAGGGGACCTCTTTCAAGCAGCCGTTTTCAGCCATGTCTTCCATCCTGTCTATTTCCGGGGTCTCCAAGACCTACGCTACTGGTTTCACCGCGCTCAAGGAGGTCAATCTCGACATCCAGCGTGGCGAGATATTTGCGCTGCTTGGGCCCAACGGCGCCGGCAAGACGACCCTGATCTCGATCGTTTGCGGCATCGTCAACCGCTCGTCTGGCACCGTCACCGTCGACGGTCACGACATCAACAGGGATTATCGCGCCGCGCGCAGCCTGATCGGGCTGGTGCCGCAGGAGCTGACCATCGACGCCTTCGAGAGCGTCTGGGCGACGGTCAACTACAGCCGTGGCCTGTTCGGCAGGCCGGCCAATGCGGCCTTCGTAGAGAAGGTGCTGCGCGACCTGTCGCTGTGGGACAAGAAGGACGCCAAGGCGATCACCCTGTCGGGCGGCATGAAACGCCGGCTGATGATCGCCAAGGCGCTGTCGCATGAGCCGCGGATCCTGTTCCTCGACGAGCCGACCGCCGGGGTCGATGTCGAGTTGCGCCAGGACATGTGGGCGATGGTGCGCCGGCTGCGCGAGGACGGCGTCACCATCATCCTAACCACGCATTACATCGAGGAAGCCGAGGCGATGGCCGACCGCGTCGGCGTCATCAACCGCGGCGAGATCATCCTCGTCGAGAACAAGGCCGAACTGATGCGCAAGCTCGGCCGCAAGCGGCTGGTGCTTGAACTGCGCAATCCGCTGCCCGCAATTCCGGAAGCGTTCTCGCACTACGCGCTGGAGCTGTCGGGCGATGGCGGGCAGCTGACCTACACCTACGACAACCAGGCCGAGCGGCCGGGCGTCGCCTCGCTCATCCGCGACCTCGAGGCGGGCGGCATCCATTTCCGTGACATCGACACGCAAAACAGTTCGCTCGAGGAGATCTTCGTCAACCTGGTGAGAAGAGAGCCATGAACCTGCCCACGGCCATGAATCTACGTGCAGTATGGGCGATCTACCGTGTGGAAATGGCGCGTGCCTTCCGCACCGTGCTGCAAAGCATCGTCTCGCCGGTCATCTCGACATCGCTGTATTTCGTCGTCTTCGGCTCGGCCATCGGCTCGCGCATCACCGAGATCGACGGCATCAGCTACGGCGCCTTCATCGTGCCGGGCCTGATCATGCTGTCGCTGTTGACGCAGTCGATCTCCAACGCCTCCTTTGCCATCTACTTCCCGAAATTCGTCGGCTCGATCTACGAATTGCTGTCGGCGCCGGTCTCCTATCTGGAGATCGTCATCGCCTATGTCGGCGGTGCCGCGACGAAGTCGATCATCCTCGGCCTTATCATCCTGGCGACAGCGTCGCTGTTCGTGCCGCTCACCATCCTGCACCCGTTCTGGATGGTCGCCTTCCTGGTGCTGACGGCGGTGACCTTCAGCCTGTTCGGCTTCATCATCGGCATCTGGGCCAAGAGTTTCGAGCAGTTGCAGCTGGTTCCGCTGCTGATCATCACGCCGCTGACTTTCCTCGGCGGCAGCTTCTATTCGATCAACATGCTGCCCGGCGTCTGGCGCACGGTGACGCTGTTCAACCCGGTCGTCTATTTGATCAGCGGCTTCCGCTGGAGCTTTTACGGCAAGTCCGACGTCTCGGTCGGCATCAGCCTCGGCATGACGGTCGTCTTCCTGGCCATCTGCATAACGATCGTCGCCTGGATCTTCAGGACGGGTTACCGGCTGAGAAACTGAGCGGCGAAAGTATACTGAGCCGCAGGCAGGTCTAGATCGCCTTGACCAGCCGCAGCAACCCCAGCATCTCGACATGCGTCCCCTTGCGGAAGGCGATGTAGACAGGCTCCTCGACACCATGGAAGCGGCGCTTGAACGCCGCCTGGCCTTGCAGGTTGAACCTGCGGCGGTTGACCCAGGCAGAGTCGTAGGCGCGCTGAAAAGTGTTGCGCCAGAAGTCGCTCTCGGCAAATCCGCTCGGCCCGATGTCGACGAGCGGCGACAAGCCAAGCGTGACCACCGATATGCCCTCTTCGCGAAACCGGTCGACGGCGAACTTGGTCAGGCCGATCTCGGCATGCGGCGAGGCATCGATATGCTTGCGCTTGAAGGCGGTGGTGTAGCCGATGACCTTGCCATCCCGATACAAGGGGTCGAAGTCGAGCAAGGCGACCAGCTCTCCATTGGGACCATGCAGGACGAAACGGCGCATATCGGTGCCCAGATGGTCGGCGAACGGGCGGTTGAGAAAACCCATTTCCCTACGCTTGACGATGCGGTCGCCGCGCCAGTTGTCGGAAAGCCGGGCGATCTCGTCGAGATGGATCGTGCGCTTGTCCTCTTCGAACGAGAAGCCCTTCTTCAAGAGCCAGCGCTCGGAGTAGCGCACGGTCTCGTTGCGCTTTCCGGAAAAATCATGATCAGGCAGGGTGAGGCGGGTATCGATGCCGAGCCGATTGACCTTGTAGCCGAGCCCGGCCAGCACGCGCGCGGTCTCCTCGCCGATCTGCACGAACCACGGGCTGCCGCCGGTCTCGACGAAGCGTCTGATGTAGTCGGGCCGCAGCATTGGAGCCGCCACCGGATCGCCGAGTGCGAAATGATGCTTCATCTTGGTGCCGAAGGCGATGTAGCCGTCGGAGTCGCCGAAATAGGAAAGCTTGTTTTGAACGGCGCTTGAATAGGCGAGCGAGAAGTCGCCATGGCGGCGAACCAGCGCCAGGCGCTCGACATGCGTCAGCTCCTGCCGCGCCACCTTGGGCGCGGCGCCCTCGAGGATTTTGTCGAAATAGATCCGCAAGGAGGGCATGGCCGAGATTCCGCGTGCCGCCACAGCGCCGTGCGTTCAAGACGCGCAAAGGTGCTGTAACACTTTGATTCTGCGCATGACCTCGAAAATCGAACCCTTCCGGGCATGCGCGTGAGGATGACAAAGACCAGCCAGCCCCCCAAGGCCTCGAATCAATCACATTGCCGCGACCTGATTACCGCTGATATCGCGCATATGCCATATAGAGCGCAACCGCGGCCCAATGGATGGCTCGAAAATCGTATATGGCTCGAAAATCGGCAGCAGTTTGTTGTATGGATACTGCGCGGGGTCAAACGGTTACAGTGTTCTGCGAGCCATGCGGAAGGACGGGTCGAATGGGGATTCGAGGGTGAATGACTGATACGACAATCCGGTCGGTTGCGGACCTGCCGATAACGGTCGAGCCGGCAATCGTCGTCGGCGCCGGTGTTGCCGGATTGGTCGTGGCGCATGCCCTGATGAATGCTGGCGTGCCGACGGCGATCCTGGAAAAGGAAAGCCGGCTGGCCGAGCCCTGGCACCGGCGGCACCAGCAGTTGCATCTCAACACCCACCGCGATCTCTCTTCGCTGCCCGGCCTTGCCTATCCCCCCGGCACGCCTGCTTTTCCGCAAAGGACGGCCGTCATCCGCCATATGAACGATTTCAGTGGGGAGAACCAGCTGCCGGTGCAGTTTGGCGTCGCTGTCGAAGAGATCACCTTCAAGGGCGATCATTGGGCGCTGCGGACCAGCGCCGGACTGCGCCTTGCGCGCAATGTCGTCATTGCCACTGGCCGCGACAGGTTGCCATTCATTCCCGAATGGAAAGGCATGAAGGATTTCGCCGGCCGCATCATCCATTCGGCGGATTTCGGCGACGCGCAGGGCTATGCGAGCCAAAAAGTGCTGGTCGTAGGCGCCGGCAATTCGGGTTTCGACGCGCTCAATCATCTGGCCGGCATAGCCACGGCAGCCATCTGGCTGTCGGCCCGCAACGGCCCCGCTTTGCTGCCCAAGCGGATCAGCAAGATCGCCGTGCATAGGCTTTCGCCGCTCATGGCGCGCTTGCCGTTGCGGATCGCCGATGCGGTGATGGCAGCAACGCAGCGCCTGGTCTTCGGCGACCTGACCAAATTCGGCCTTCCGCCAGCGCCCTCGGGCGGCGCCAGCCGGTTGACCTCGGACTACACAGCGATCGCCGCCGACGACGGCGCCGTCAGCGCCATCAAATCGGGCAAGATCACCGTGGTGCCGGCCATACGGGAATTCACCCGCGACGGCGTGATACTGGCCAATGGCAGCCTGGTCTATCCCGACATCGTCATTGCCGCGACAGGCTATCGCACCGGGCTGGAGCCCATGGTCGGCAAGCTCGGCGTGCTCGACGGCAAGGGCGTTCCTCTCTTCAATGGCGGCCAATCCGATCCGAAATTCCCCGGCCTGTGGTTCACCGGCATGCGGCCAAGCATTCGCGGCTGTTTCGCCAATGCCGGCATCCTGGCCAAGGCGATCGCCAAACGGATTGCAGGTGCCGCTGGCGCCTCGTCCGGTGCCTCACGCTGATTTCGGTTCGAGCCGCCGGGACTCGACGACCTCCATCATCAAGTCCTCCTCGACCATTTCGGCATTGTGCATGGAAACAAAGACCTAAAGCGCGGCGCATGGATCCATTTCGACGCGACGCGCTTTAGTATCAGACCGCGATCTTGCCGCCGCCCTGTTTGGTGATCGCGACCACCGCCGGCCGCACCGGCATGTCGGGCTTGAAGTCGGGCCAGCGCGTCGACAGGTCCTCGTAATAGGACGGGCGGCCGAACGGCTCCCAGTCCTCGCCGCCGTCGCCCGGATGCTGGACGGCGACAAAGGCGGTCTGGTCGTCGGGCGCGAACAGCGGGCCGCACATTTCGGCGCCGATCGGCACGCGGAAGAACAGTTTCGAGGTCGCCCGCGCCGTGCCTTCAGTGTCGACCGCCCACAGGCCATCGGTGCGGCCGGTGGTTTTCGGGCTCTGGCCGTCGGTGGCGACCCACAGGCGCCCAGCCGAATCGACCGCGCAATTGTCGGGCATGCCGAACCAGCCATTGGCCGTCGTCGCCGTCGAGAAGGTGGCGCCGACGTCGGCGACCGAGGGATCGCCGCATTTCAGCAGCACTTCCCACTTGCCCTTGATGGCGGTGAAATCGCCGTCATCTTCCGATATTTCGATGATGTGGCCGAAGGCGTTGTCGGCGCGCGGATTGGCGGCATCGACCTGGTCGGCCTTGCGCTTCGAATTGTTGGTCAGCATGACATAGACCTTGCCGTTGACGGCATTGGGCTGGATGTCCTCGGGGCGGTCCATCTTGGTGGCGCCAAGCAGGTCTGCGGCGCGGCGTGTTTCGATCAGCACGTCGGCCTGGCTGGCGAAGCCGTTCTCAGTCGTCAGCGGCGCCTTCCCGAAGACGATCGGCAGCCATTCGACCGAACCGTCTTCGGCGAACTTGGCGACATGCAGCGTACCGTCGTCGAGCAGATCCTTGTTGGCGGCATGGTCGTTGGGATTGAACGCCGCCTTGGTGACGAATTTGTACACATAGTCGAAGCGCTCGTCGTCGCCGAGATAGAAGACAACGCGACCGTCCTTGGCGACGATCGATTCGGCGCCCTCGTGCTTGAAGCGGCCCATGGCGGTGCGCTTCCTCGGCGTCGAGGTCGGATCGTTGACATCGACCTCTACGATCCAGCCGAAGCGGTTGGCCTCGTTGGGCTCCTTGGCGAGGTCGAAACGATCGTAATGGGCGGCCCATTCATAGGCGCTTTCGGGAATGCCAAGGCGTTTGTAATTGGCGGCCTCCTTGTGGCCCTCAGGCAGGTCGCCGGAGAAATAGCCGTGGATGTTCTCCTCGGCCATCACATAGGTGCCCCAGGGGGTGACGCCGCCGGCGCAGTTGTTGAATGTGCCGAAAACCTTGGTGCCGGACGGGTCTGCATTGGTCTTGACGCGATCGTGGCCGGCGACCGGACCAGACAGCGCCATTTCGGTGCTGGAGGTGATGCGACGGTTGAGCTTGCCGTCGCGCACTACCTGCCATTTGCCCGAGACCTTGCGTATCTCGACGATGGTGCCGCCGTGGGCAGCCATCTCGACATCGACCTGCTCCTTCGAGAGCGGTGCGACTTCGGCTGATTTCTTACCGTCCTTGTCGACGATCTTGACGATGCCCGGGAACATCAGATGCGGGTTGGTGTATTCGTGGTTGACCACCAGCAGGCCGTGTTCGGCCGAACCGTCGATCGGGAGATAGCCGACATAGTCGTTGTTGTAGCCGAACTGTTTCGCCTGAGCCTGCGCCGACTGTTTCGTCGGGTCGAACTCCGGCGAATCGGCAAACAGCGGATCGCCCCAGCGCAACAACACATCGGCATCGTAGCCCGGCGCGACATGGTGTTTGTCGTCGATGCCGGCCTCCAACTCGTCGAACGCGAAGGCGGAGCCTTCTGCGGCCCGGGCCTCGTCCGCACTGACCAGCGCCAGCGGACTAACGGTTGCGGCGATGGCCGAGACGGCCAGTGAACCTTTGAGGAAGCCACGGCGCGAGAACCGCGCGGCGATGATCTCGCCCATGGTGCGGTTGTCCGTAGGGTTGGTTGCGGGGCCGTCGTTTTCCTCGAGCAGGCTGGTGCGGAATCGGGCGTCGGGGGAGCGTTTTTCGGTCATTTGGGACTTGCCTCTGGCTTTGGGCGATGGCTGGAGCGTGTTGCCTGTTTAACCCCTTATAGCCGGTCGATCACATTTTCGTGACATCTCCAGTCGCTTTCAACCGGATTTCACGACCCGCCAGCCGACCCTTTTCGCAACCGAGCGACGCGAGGGACCAAAGTCCTGGTCAGGCCGAGCAAAGGTCCCTGTCGGTGCGGCATT
Source organism: Mesorhizobium sp. M0047 (assembly GCF_040323315.1). NCBI lineage: Bacteria > Pseudomonadati > Pseudomonadota > Alphaproteobacteria > Hyphomicrobiales > Phyllobacteriaceae > Mesorhizobium > Mesorhizobium sp. M0047. The sequence continues at coordinate 56,143 of NZ_JAMYUW010000027.1, forward strand.
GGTCGTGGGCCCCCTATGCCAAGGCCACTATGCCGGCAATAGTCGGCCGCTTGCCAAAGCCGGCATCGGCCTGATGTATAGGAGGGTCCGTGATGCGCGGATCGACCCCCACCCGCTTTCGTTGGCTGGCTCTGAGAGCAACATCGGCATTGGCGCTGGCTGTCGCCCCCTATCAACTCGCTTTCCACGGCTCCGCGCCCGGCCCCATTGCCGCAGCCGCACACGCCAAGGATAGCGGACATGATGGTGGCGCTGGTGGAAGCGGCGGAAGCGGCAGCGGAAACAGCGGAAATTCCGGGTCTGGTGGCGGCGACGACGGCGCCAGCAACGATCATGGCACCACCGACAATTCCGGAACCGGAAAAAGCCAAAACGATGGCGGAGCCGGCCATCACGTCAACGCGGCCACTGGCGACAAGGTTGACGTGGATCGCAACAAGATCGAGGTACAGCATCCCGATGGCACCACCGAAGAGATCGCGAACGGCCGTTTCGAGATGAAGGATGCGCTCGGCCGAACGATCGTCGAACGTGCAGCGACGGCGCGCGATTACAGTCGTCTTCAGGCTTTGTGAGGCAGGCCACCCAGGCAAGGGCCTGCTTCGCAGTCACCTCCGCCGCCCCCGGCGGAGGTGACTTGATGTTCGGCGTCTGCCGTCGTCAGGCATCACGGAAACCCAGTATCCCGCTCGACGATGGCGATCGCGGCGCCGTTCATACAAAGCTAATATAGCATGCGATTAGGACTTTAGTCCAATCTTGCGCTTGCAAAGGTCCTGGGTGACAACGGCAACGGTCGGAGGTCGCTTCCGGGCACCGCGTCTTTCGGCGATGTTGGTTGCAACTGCAACGTTGAAGGTGGGCGCGCCGGGCTCAATCGACGGAGATCAGGATGCACAGATCGCTCACAACGCCTCGTTGCCGGCTTGCACTTAGATCCGCGGCTGCGCTGGCGTTGACCATCGCTCCCTATCAAATTGCCTTCCACGGCTCCGTTCCCGCGATTTACGCCGCCAGCGCACAGGCCGGCAAGGGCGGTGGCGGCAACGGCGGCGGTGGTGGAAACGGCGGTGGCGGAAATGGCGGCGGCGGCAATAGCGGTAGCAGCGGGAATGGCAACAGTGGCAATGCCGGCAAGTCGGGTGCCAACAAGGGTAAGAACGGCAACAGCGCGAGCCATGTCAATGCAACGACCGGCGACGAGGTCGACGTGACAGGCAACAAGATCACAATCCGGCATCCCGACGGCATAACGGAAAAGCTCGAGAACGGTCGTTTCAGGATGGAGGATGCGCTCGGTCGCACGATCATCGACCGCCGGGCCACACCGGCCGACGTCGGCCGTCTCAAGGCCTTGTGAAGCCGACCAACAGGCAACGGCCGGCTTCACACGTCACCTCCGTCGCCCCCGGCGGAGGTGACCTCGTTTGGGGGTTTAAGACTGGTTGCGGTCGCGCAGCTCACGCATCATCAAAGCCGCTTCGGTGCGGTTCCGCACATTGAGTTTCGACAGCACCCCGGTCATGTGATGCTTGACGGTCTTCTCCTGCAGCTCCAGCCGCAACGCGACTTCCTTGTTGCTTAGCCCCTCCGCCACCAGCCGCAGAATTTCCGTCTGCCGTTCCGTGAGTTGCCGCAGCCGGTCCGCATTGCCGTTGGTCGGATGCTGGGACTGGAGATCCGAAAGCAGGCGAGCCGAAAGCGTCGGCGAAAGATAGCTTTCGCCGGCCGCCACGCTGCGCAGGATATCGGCAAGCGCGCGCGATCCGATGCCTTTGAGCACATAGCCGCACACCCCTGCATTCAGGGCCATGGTCACATCGGCATTGGCCTCCGAAACGGTCAGCATGACTATCTTCTGGGCGGGATGGCCGGCGAGGATCCCTGCAACCGCGGCCAGGCCGCCGCCCGGCATCGAAATATCGAGCAGCAATATGTCCGGCCGAACGGTCGAGACGATGCGTTCGGCATCCTGCGCCGTGGCACCCTCGCCAACCATATCGAAGCCTCCGATCTCCGATAGGCTGCGAGTCACACCTTCGCGGAAGAGGGGATGATCGTCGACAATGGCGATGCGAATGACACCAGTCATGCTTGCTCCTCGACCGATAGACGGATTACCAGACGCGTGCCTTGCGGCCCGGTCAAGGTTTCAAACTGGCCGCCAATGCTTTCGACCCGCTCTCTGAGGCCGGCGAGCCCGAGGCCCTCGTCCCGTGCCGGATCGAAGCCTGGCCCGGCATCCGATACTTCAACGTAAAGCCTGCCACCCTTCATTCCGGCACTCACCGCCTGATCCTTGCCTCGCGCGTGGCGATAGGCGTTGTTCAGCCCTTCCTGCACGAACCGATAGATACTGATCTTCTCCGACGCGCCGGGCTCTGGCAACTGTCCGGCCAGCGTGAGGGTCACGGACGTTCCCGTCCTCAGCTGGTGTTCGTTGACGGCCAGCCGCAGAATGTCGTTTGCGGCAGCCGTTTCGATCTGCGGCAGGACGAGGCCGGTGCAGATACCGCGTATCTCGCGCAACGCATCCTCCAGTGTCTTGCGGATCATCGCGACCTCGGTGGAGCGGCTTTCGCCCGAATGGCCATCGCCGGAAAACACCGGACTATCCATGCGCAGCGCCGCCAAGGCCACGAGTTGCGCCGGACCGTCATGCAGATCGGCGCCGATTCGGCGCAAATACCTTTCGTTGAGCGCGGTGGCGCGACGGGACGCCCGCTGCACGCGCACTCGCAAGGCGCTGTTCTGCGTCACCAGGCCCTGCAGCTCCGACACCTGGCGGCGCAGCGCCCCGCGCTGATCGTCGATGGTGCGGCTGCCGCGCAGGACGATGCCGGACAGGAGCAGGAAGGCCGCCAGCGTCGCGCCGGCGACGATCAGCCAACTTGACCACAAAGCGGAAGCCAGCGTGGCTTTGAAGTCGTCGGCGATCTCATAGAATTCGGTGACTGCCACCACCTCGCCGGACCACGGCTCGCGCACGGGATTGTAGATCTCCAGCAATGGCAGGCCGGAAGCCTTCTCCTCACCTTCACTATCATCGAACGTATTGAATTCGGCGACGACACTGCCTTTGAAGGCGGAACGCAGATTGTCGCTCGGATCGAAGCGGCGGCCGATCAGCGCCGTCTCCTTGGCGTAGAGAACCGTGCCGTCACGGCTCCAGAGCTTGAAAGATACGAGGCGCTTGCCGAGCGCGCCCTGGCCAAGCGTCTCGTCTAGCGCCTGCTTGACGGAGTCGCTGAGCTTCTGTTGCTTGCGCAGGTCCGGGAGCAGGGGCGCAATCACGCTGTCGACATACAGCGCCGTCGTGGCGGCCGAATTGCGGATGACGCCATCCCGGATCTGACCCGTCACCCAGGCTCCCACCACCAGCATGACGGCCAGCAGGCCAAAGCCACCGGCAACGACGAATTGCAGGGCAAGGGAAAGCTCGCTCCAGCGCCGCGCCAAGTTTTGAACAATACGAATCATGAGCCCCTGACCGCCCTTCAATGATAGGCTGGGCGATTTCAATACATTGGGCTTCCGCCTTGCTGTTGCCAAGGCCTACGTTCGGTCGAGGTCGCTTGACGTCCCGGCACGCTTCGGAAACAACGTCCGCGAACTCACGCGGCGGGAGCTGCTTCGAGAGGGGGATGAAACATTGAGTCTTTCGGGATTGCTTCAGCTCGGCTTTTCGACGGTCATCTTCCTGCTGGCGGCCACCGCCGCCAAACAGTGGGGCCTTGCGCCGAGCCTTGGCAAGATCCTGCTGACGCTGGCGCTCTATTCCTTGGGCAATCTGATCATGCTGCGGCTGATCCGCGAATTCGGCATGTCGGTGTCATTCAGCCTGTCGGCAGTCATCCAGCTGGTTTCAGTGAATGCCGTCGCGCTGGTCTTTTTCGGCGAGCGCGTCAACGCGTTGCAGGCCACCGGCATCATTCTGGCAATCGCAGCCGTGGCACTGATCACGCTCGGACCCTATCTACAAGGCCGATTGTAACGGGCGAATTGCCGATGAAGAACGCCGCGAACGCTCTGCTCAACCGTGTCGAATTCCCGGTGCTTCTGGCCGGTCTGGTCATCGCCGCCGGCCTGTGGGGGCTCGAGGAATTGATCGAGGTGGCGCGGGCCGCCACGCCGCACGCTTTCGACACCGAAATCCTGCTCGCGTTCCGCAAGGCAGGCCAGCCCGACAGTCCGATCGGTCCGCCCTGGCTGGAGGGGGCGATGCGCGACATCACCAGCCTGGGCAGCGGCAGCGTCGTGGTGCTGATCGTAGCAGCGGCAATTTTTTATCTCTTGCTTATCCGCAGGCCGGCGACCGCCCTTTTCGTCTTTGTGGCGGTGGCCGGTGGTCAGGTGCTGTCCAGCCTGCTGAAAGCTGGCATCGACCGGCCCCGCCCTGAACTCGTCTCGCATCTCGCCAACGAGACAACGCTGTCTTTTCCGAGCGGCCACGCCATGCTGTCGGCGGTGACGTATCTGACGCTCGGCGCGCTGGCAGCGCGCTTTCTGCCTGGGCGAACGACGAAGATCTATGTGTTGTCATTGGCGGTGCTGACGACGCTGCTGGTCGGCATCAGCCGCGTCTACCTCGGTGTGCACTGGCCGTCGGATGTGCTGGCCGGCTGGTGCGCCGGCTTCGCCTGGGCGATGCTGTGCTGGCTCGCTGCCCGTGCATGGCAGCGGTGGCGCGCGCAGCGCCTGAACGGCGGCAAGGAGACTGGAGACTAGAGCCGGGAGACTAGATCAGCCGGTTGATCAGCCCATGCCCGCAACCCGTTAGCAGGAAAACCACCGACAGCAAGCATGCCGATGTCGTGAAGGTCTTGAAAATAGCCAACCGCGTTATCCCCCTGCCCGTTTGGAACACCCTAACGCGCAATCCTCGGGAAGTATCCTGAAAAATGGCTGCTGGTGATTGGGCGCTAAGAACTCGATGACCAGCAGCGCGCCAGCGAGGCTGCAACGGTCGCCAATGGTTTGGTATCTATCTTTGCACTTCGAGCGACACCGTCGTCGCTTGCAAAACCCGGGCGCTGTGCACTGACGGTCTCATCGGTATCGGCGGCGCCGCGAATCTGTGCTAAGCCGCCGCCGCCTAACCAACCAAAGGACGACCCCTGTGAGCGAACTGACCGTGGCCGAAGCGATCGAACGCATCTATGCCTCGCTCCGGGCGGATAATGCCGACCTCGACGTACATATCGCGAGCCTTAAGGCAGCGCTGGCACGAGAGGGAACAAAACAGGCGGTGTTCGTTCCGACCAAGCTGGCGCAGAACAACCGCTCGGGCCGCAAGTTGATGCAGGCCTATTTTCGGCAGCACGGGGTAAGCGTCAGGTTCTCGGATCAGTAGAACCGCGCGGGTTGAAGGTTGGCCACTTTTTCGAGCACCCCGCGAACACGCATGTCACGGGCCTGCCTCTTGCCGCGGTCGGCGACCGTTCAAAGGCTGTGATGATGGCGGATTATCGAAGCCTCCGGGTGATGCATGACGCCGTCGAGAGTGGGTGCGTGATCATTCTCATGGTCAGGTACTTACCTCGTTTTCTCTGGCCATGGGGTTTCGCGGGCCGAAGCTGACGGTCGCGGCCGCATCGCCGGACCTCCTCTCGCTTGCTCTCGCAACCGTGACGAGACGCCCCGCCCGTAACCTGATTTTGCCCGCAAAATGCCGCGATGGCGTCCTTGGTTCACAATCGGATCGGGAATTCAGGCGGTTCACCGCAACGGAAAGGCATCGCATGCGGCTGCTTCTGGTTGAGGACGATTTGATCCTCGGCTCTTCGCTGAAGAAGGCTCTCGAAAAGCATGCCTATGGGGTGGACTGGATGAAGGATGGCGAGGCTGCGATCGCGGGGCTCGAGGACCTCGCCTTCGACGTGGTCGTGCTCGACGTCAACCTGCCTGGGGTGAACGGGATTGAGGTCCTGCGCTCGGCGCGGAAGAATCGCAACGCCGTGCCGATTCTTCTGCTTACCGCCCGTGATACGTCCCTGCAGAAGGTCGAAGGGCTCGACAACGGAGCCGACGACTATCTGGTGAAGCCGTTCGATCTCGACGAATTGCTGGCACGGTTGCGCGCCCTCATGCGCCGGCGGGAGGGCCGCACCGAGATCATCCTGAAAAGCGGCCCTATCGAAATGGATCCGGCGGCAATGGTAGTGCGCGGCGCCGAGGGCCAGATCGCGATGACCGCCAAGGAATTCCGGCTGCTCAAGCTCCTGATGGAGCGGGCGGGCAAATACGTCACCAAGAGCGACATCGAATACGCGCTCTACAGCGCCGACAGCGCGGTGGAAAGCAACACGACCGAGGTCATCATCTACAATCTGCGCAGAAAGCTCGGCGCCGACTTCATTCGCTCCATCCGGGGCGTCGGCTACATGATCGAGCCATGAGGCGCCTGACCCTTACCTGGAAGCTCTTTCTGCGGATAACGCCGACGATCCTCGTCGCCATCGCAGTCATCGGGGTGCTCGCCTTCCGCTCCGCCAGGCGCGAGATCGACAACATCTACGACGCCAAGCTGATCAATGACGCCAACGTGCTCTGGACGCTGCTGGAACATCAGATCGAAGAGCCGGGCAACCACCCGCCCAGGCAGGTCAAGGATATGGACTTTGCGATGGGCAACCAGCTCGCCATGAACGATCAGGCGGACGACTATGCCGACGCGCACGTATTTCGCCTGTGGAAGGACGGCAGGATCCGTATCTTTACCAACGGCGCCTTCCCCGAGAGTGTTCCAGTCCAAAGGGCCGGCTTCACCGAGCTGAATTATGCCAACGAGCGATGGCTCGTCTATTCGCTGCCGATCCCGAACACCGGCATCGTCGTGGAAGTCGGCGAAAAGCGAGCCCTTCGCGACACGCTGGTGTCGAACATCATGCTCAATCTGTTCTTTCCGCTGCTGGTGTTGGTGCCGGTCATCGGGCTGCTGGTTTGGTATGGCATCAGCAACGGCCTGGGACCCATTCACGGCCTGGTCCGCCAGATCCGCAGCCGTTCGCCCGACGACCTCTCCGTCATCGCGATCGATGCGTTGCCGCGCGACCTGCTTCCGTTGGGCATGTCGGTGAACCAGTTGCTCAGCAAGCTCGACCGGTCGCTGACGGCGGAAAGGCGCTTCGCCGACCAGGCGGCGCACCAGCTGCGAACGCCTCATGCCGGGATAAAGCTTTTGCTGCAGATGCTGGCGCATGCCGACAGCGAAACGGAGCGGGAGACGATCCTCGCCGACCTGACGGCCAGCAACGACAAGGCCACCCGCCTCGTCAAGCAGATGCTGGAGGCGGCGCGCATCAGCCATCAGCCGGTCGAGCTGAGAGTGGTCCGACTCTATGATGTCACCGCATCGGTGATCGCCGAGTTCGGCACGATCATCACGCTCAAGCGGCATGATGTCTCGCTCGACGGAGCCGAGGCAGCCGAGGTCAAAACGGACGAACCCATGCTTCGCCTGTTGATAGGCAATCTGATCGACAATGCGATCAAGTACACGCCGGCTGGCGGGAAGATCAAGGTCTCGATCTCGTCTGAGCCCGGCGCCTGGGCGCTTTCAATCACCGACAGCGGCCCAGGCATCGCCCCTCAGCATCGCGAGGCGGTATTCCGCCGGTTTTATCGCGTGAATGTGCCCGAGGTGGAAGGAAGCGGACTGGGCCTCGCCATCGTCTCGGGCATCGTCGAGCGCCTTTCCGCGAACATCGCCCTCAGCACGCCTTCGCCCGGCGGTGGCCTTCACGTCGCGGTGACGTTGCCGCAAGCCTGAAGGCACAACCCTGCTGATCGGCACAGCGTGAGGCTTCGGCTTCAATTTCAGTTTCGCTTCATCGCGGCCTAATCCTGATCTCAGCGACGGCTGATAGGGAGGTGCGGCTTTCTCAAGAACCCGGGAATTGGCGGGATCCACCGGGTTCGTTTCCCCGGAGGTTTCCGATGAACGCTAATTTTCGTTTCCCTGCCCAGAAACCGCCCTTTGCACGCCCTACTGTTTCGGTCTTGATCGCCGCCTACAACGCGGTTCCGTTTCTCGAACGCGCCGTCAATTCCGCAAGGGCGCAGGGAGATGCAGTTATCGAGATCATAGTCGTCGATGATTGCTCGACCGACGCAACCCTGGAGGTTGCCGGAGCAATGTCGCGGCAGGACAGCCGCGTCAAAGTCGTTCACCTGCCCAGGAATGGCGGACCTTCAGCCGCCCGCAATGCCGGCCTGGAGGCTGCCAGAGGCGACTGGATCGCAATCCTGGATGCCGATGATGCGTACGCGCCCGGGCGGATGGAGCGGCTTGTCGAGATTGCCGCTGCACAAGACGCCGATATCGTCACCGACAAGTTCTCATACTACGATCCGGCAAGCGACGCCTCCAGTCCCGCGACCATCGCGTTCACCAAAGATACGACGCTGATCGACATCGAGACGTTCCTGGCGCATGCGAGGCCCTTTGGCGTCGACACGGACTGGGGTCTGCTCAAACCGGTCTTCAGGCGAAATTTCCTGGCGGATCGATCGCTGCGCTACCCCTCCAATTCTCGTCATGGCGAGGACTTTCTTTTTGTGACGGATGCGCTGCTCGAAGGCGCAAAGTACGTGGCCAGCGACTTTCGGGGCTACTTGTACACCCATCGAGGCGCCGGCTGGAGCAGGACGAAGGTGAACTACGACGGCCAGGTGGATCAGTCGCAATCGCTTTTGCTCGATCGACGGCTGTCAGGCAATTCGAGACTTGTTTCCCTCCTCAAGGAGCGCATTCGCGCCATGAAGCGCCTGTCGGCCGAGTACAAGACCCAGGCACTGATCGCCGAGAGGAGGTTGTTGCCGCTTGCGACCGCCGGGATGATGGATTGGCGGATCGCCGCGTCGATCCTGCGGAAGGCCAAAAACAAAATCACGACTGTTCAAGCTGGTTGAAATGGCCCAGGTCAAGCGATTTGCATTTTCTGAAAGCCGGATGTCACGGGCCGAACTCAAGGTCGCCTCGGTGAATGGGGCGGCCATCAACTTCGGGTCGCAGGCGCTGAAGTTTCTGATGCAATTCTGCTACCAGATCCTCATTGCCCGGCTTCTTCTGCCCGAGGATTTCGGCATCGTGGCGATGGCGGCGCCATTGTTCGCGTTCGCGGCGCTGTTTTCGGATTTCGGCCTGACCCAAGCCACGGTCCAAAGGGATGAAATCAACCAGGAGCAGCTCAGCTTCGTCTTCTGGGTCAATGTCGGGCTGAGCGCGGCAATCTGCCTGGCGGTGATAGCGCTTGCCCCGGCAGCAGGTGCTTTTTTCAGAGAGCCCCGGGTCGTGCCCATCGTGACGGGCCTTAGCGCCACCTTTGTGATTGGCGGTCTCTGCGCCCAGCACATGGCCTTGCTCAATCGACAGCTTCTCTTCTCGAAAATAGCCCTGGTCGAGTTGTTCAGCTTTCTGGTCGGGTCCGTGACAGGGCTGCTTTTTGCCTGGAACGGCTTCGGATACTGGGCCCTCGTCTACAGCCAGATAGCGGTATCGCTGACCACACTTTTGCTGGCCTGGTGCTTTGCCGGATGGGTTCCGAGCAGGCCTGCTCTGCAAACGCAGAACTTCCATCTGTTGAATTTTGGCGCCAACATAACGTCCTTCAATTTCCTGAACTTTTTCGCCAGGAATTTTGACAACATATTGATCGGCCGCTACCTCGGCGAGATGCCTCTCGGCATCTATGACCGGGCATACAAGCTGCTCTTGCTGCCGCTCAGCCAGATCACCACGCCAATAGCGAAAGTCGCGCTTCCTTCGCTTGCGAGAACCCTGAACGAGCCGGAAACATACCGCCGTTTCTATTTCCGAATGCTGGAACTGATAATTCTCGCCACCTACCCGGCAGTGATATTCGCCATCATCAACAGCCAGCTGCTCATTGTCACGTTGCTGGGGCCGCGATGGTCGGAGGTTTCGCAGGTATTTTCCATTCTTGCCTTTGGCGCCATCTTCGCGCCGATCAGCAGCAGCACCGGCTGGCTTTTCATCAGCCAGGACCGGACCAGGGAAATGCGAAACTGGGGCGCCCTGAGCTCCACCCTGTTTGTCGCCTCTTTCTTGTGCGGATTGCCGTGGGGAATAAGTGGGGTCGCGGCCTTCTACATAGGCGTTGGCACCATCCAGGGCCCGATCCTGTGGTGGGGGGCGACAAGGCGCGGTCCACTCGACTTCAGGCAGTTGCTGGAGACCCTGTGGCCGTACTGTATCTCGGCGATCATAACCGGCGTCCTGGAATACAGCCTGAAGGCATCGCTGCCAGGCACTTTCGTGACGCTGTTGATCTCTCTCGTCGCGTCCTATGTCATTTTCCTGGGCGTCGTCATGGTGTTCAGCTCAAGCCGCAAAGGGATCATCGAGCTGGCCTTTGAGGCAAGCGTGATGGGAGGCCGCTTCTACCGGAAATTCGCCCATGGTGGCTCGGTTCCGTGACCTGGGCTTTTGCCGATATTCGCCGGGATGACTGTATGCCTGGCGGTGCGGCGAGGCCTTGGCGCGGCCGAGCACGTTGCGCGGCGTCTGTTCGCCCTGGCGGAGCCAGCGCCCTGGTGCCCCGAACGACCAGCTCCGGAACCCAAAAAGGGGGCCGTCATTTACAATACAAATGGGACCTTTGCGCCGCAAAGCGGTGCCGCAGTAGAATCTCTGCTTTCGGATACCCGCGGGCAACGTCGTTGCGGCTAAGATGGGGTCGTTGAACGAACCCAAAGGCGACATCAAACATCTGCTTGGCAATGTCGACCATCTCACGGCTGTTGGCGAAAGTCTCGGAGATCGGCCCTGAGGCGCCGATCTGGCTCTCAGTCGAGCTTTAGCGCCGCCACCTCGCCCTCGTTCATCAACGGCACATAGAGGATCGACTCGCCGTCGGTGCCGATGTCGGCGCTGCCGGGCTTGAAATGCGCCACCGCTTCCGGTGTGCCGCTGGGACGATAGCGGTAGAGCGTGCCGGTCATGTAGGCGGTGGCGTAGATGGTGTCACGAATAGCGAAGACGCCATCGAGGTCGGCGAATTCTTGAGCGCCCGGCAAGGGCGAAACCATCTTGCTGGCGATGTCGACCGAAAGCAGCCCGCCCGGCTCAGCCGTGCTGAAATCTGGCTTGATACCCTTGCCCCAGGAGGCGACGATCAACCTGATACCATCGGCGAAGATGCCGTTGGGCGAAGCCAGCATCGCGTCCTTGACGAACAGTTCCGGGCGGTCGCCGTCGATGCGGTAGATTGTGTCGGCCAGCATGTCGGTGACATAGACCTTGCCTGATCGGTCCGATGTCATGTCGTTCAGGAAGACCGCGTTCGGCACGGCGATGCTGGCGACGAGTTTGCCGCTGGCGAGATCGACGACGCGGACCTTGGTGATGTCGGCGACATAGAGCTTGCCGCCCGATATTGTCATGCCCTTGGGTGCGTCCATGCCGTCGGTCCAGTGTTGGGTGACGGTTTTGCCGTCCAAGGACAGCACGCTGAGATAACCGTTGCCGTCGGCCTCACCGGGATTGCCAACGATGTTGGAGACGATGATGCGGTTGTTGGCGGCATCGAACAGGGCCGATTCCGGCTGTTCGAGACCGGTGGCGCGCCAGAGTTCGCCGGCCTCGACGGCGGGCGCCGCCGCGATACCGACGATTGCGAGAAACGCTGTGGGGATGAGGCTGTTCATGGCTGTCTCCTGTGATGACAACGGAAACCTATGATTTTCGATACTTTCCGGAAAGGCCGATTACCACTAGTATCGAAAGTCGATACGAAACTGCAGGCAAGAGGTGCATTCCATGAACGGCCTGATCTTCGACGCGTTGAAGCGGACACTGAAGGCGAAGGGTGTCACCTATCGCGAGCTCGCCGAACGCATGGGTGTTTCCGAGCCGACGGTGAAGCGCATCTTCCACGAGCGCAACTGCAAGCTCGACCGGCTGATGGAGATCTGCGCTGCTGCAGGCGTCGAACTCGAGAACGTGCTCGGCTCGATGAACAGGGGGCCAGGGCCCGTCAACCACATCGCGCCGGAGATCGAGCGTAGGCTCGCCGGCCGGCCGGCACTGCTGTTCATCTTCGTCATGCTGTCGGAAAAGTTCACGCCCGAGGGCATCATGCGCTCGCAAGGTCTGAGCGAAGCCTCGATGTTTCTCTACTTGCGCGACCTGGAGGAACTCGGCCTGATCTCGCTCGGACGGGGTCTGTCGGCGAGATTGCTGGTCGAGACGCCGATCCAGTGGAATTTCGAAGGGCCGCTGCGGCCGCTGTTCGAAATGACCAACAAGAACTTCATCGGCTGGGCCATCACCCATATCGATAACGAAGCGAGCTTCGTCAGCTTTAGCAGGCGAATGCGTCCGGAGACGGCGGAGATGGTGCGGCGCGAGGCCGAGGATTTGGCCGATCGCGCCAGATTGCTGGCCCATCACGATCAGCATACGACGCCGGAGGACGGGCTGGTCGGCTACAAATGGACGTTTGCCTTTGGTGCAACGCCATTTCCCGCGATCATGCCAATCGGACCGCATCCGCGCGACGCCGGCGCGTTCGATCGGCCCGCCGCTCCCGCAAAGGGACGCCGCCCGTTACCGGCCTGACACGGCCAATCATCCCGAGCAGGATAGGGCGCGTTGGGATAGAACAGATCCGGCACCAACACGGTATAGCCCTCTGCAGCCAGGCGTTCCGCCATGCCGCCCAGCGCCGGCCGCGGGCCGAACGCATCCATGTAGAGAATGACGCCGGGCGCTGCGGTTTTTTGGTGATCTTCGTGAAAACCGAAGCCTCCGCCTGTCGTGCTTCGGTTTTCACGAAGATCTTTTGTCCGGACATTTTTGCTCTTTGCAGCCGCGGTTCAAAAATGAAATCACATTCATGATAGAGTTCGCGCACTGATTTGCCAGACTGTAGAGGGCGGGTTTGCCGAATGCGTGACACCTCCCCGTGAAATCGAAGTGATCCTATGCCGACCGCGCCAACACTTGAACTTCGCCGCTATTCGCGCCTGAAAAATTTGCGGGCGCGCGCAGAACGCCAGGGTGCTGCATTGCAGTTCTGGGCCCGTACGGCATCGCTCGCGGTGATCTCCTGCTTCTTTTCATTGATCAGCCGCTGGGATGCTTCGCTGCTCTTCGTGCTGGCGGGCCTCGTGCTGTTCCAGCTCGTCGGCCTGATCCAGTTTCTCTTTGCGCGCCGTCGCACGGCGCGATGGTGGATCGGTTACCTCGTCGGTACGCTGGACATCATTCTGTTGACCGTTCTGCTGGTAACGCCTAACCCGTTTTCCCTGGAGGTCGCGCCGGCCGCGATGCAACTGCGTGAGGGCAGCTTCAAATTCCTGCTGATTTTCGTATGCCTTGGCGCGCTGACCCTTTCGACACGATTGGCGCTCTATCTCGGCGCGCTCGCGGCCTTGACATGGGCGATCGGGGTGGGATGGGTGATTTCTCATCCGGGAACCGTCGTTCCGGCGACGAACCTCTATTCGCTGCCGATGACAGAGCGACTGAACCTCTATCTCAACCCCAATTTCGTCGATACATTTGCGCAGGCGACCAACGTGTTGGTTGTGCTGATTATCGGCGCGATCATGGCGCTGGTCGTCTATCGTTCCCGACATCTGTCGGAAGACTATGTCAAGGCAGAGCGCGCCCGCGCCAATCTCGCCCGGCATTTTTCGCCCAATGTCGTCGACCAGCTCGCCACCGATGACGAGCCCTTCGGCCCGGTCCGCCGGCAGGATATCGCGGTGCTGTTCGCCGACATCGTCGGCTTCACGCACTATTCCGAGGATCATCCTGCCGAAGCAGTGTTCGAACTTCTGCGTCAGTTCCACCGTCGCATGGAACAGGTCGTTTTCGACCACCATGGCACCGTCGATAACTATATCGGCGATTGCATCATGGCGACATTCGGGGTTCCGCAGGCCAGCCATGACGACGCGACTCGGGCCATCCAGTGTGCTGAAGCGATGGTCGCCGCTCTCGAAGACTGGAATGTACAGCGGGTGTCCAGGGGATACCCGCCGCTGGACGTTCGGATCGGTGCACAATATGGCGCAGTGGTCATCGGCGCGGTCGGCAGCGAGCGCAATCTGTCCTTCGCGGTGGTGGGCGACACCGTCAACGTCGCCAGCCGTTTGCAGTCGCTCTGCCGTGAGCTTCAGGCGAATATTTGCTTTGGGTCACGACTGATTGAGGCCGCGAAGGCGGAATCGCCCACGACACAGTTGAATGCGCGCGATCATGGACCGGTGAGCATCCGCGGCCGGGACGAACCGGTCCATGTCTGGATCGAACACGGAGCCGAAAACCAGGGTGCTATTGCGGTTTCGGCGTGATATAGGCCGCCATGTGAAACGCCTGCACCTCGGCTGGATAGCGGTAGGCCGCGCCATAGGGGCCATCACGTGTCTGAGGCGATTTCGCCAGCCTTTGCGGCTGCGGCGTCTGTGCTTGCCTTGTCGTCCCAGACCATCTGCCGGTAGTCGAAACCATATTCCAGCGTCGGTTTGACGATGCGGAAATAGGGCGACAGGTCGAAATCGCGCGGTGTGTAGAGCGAGTGGTGGCGGATGTGCAGGATTTCCTTGCGCGAATAATTCGACTGCGCCGAAGCGCGGCCGGGCGCACGGGTGATCTCGGGCAGGATCGGATAGCGGATCTGGCCATAGGCCTCGGCGATCAGCGTCGAGCAGATCGCCCGCGTCGGGTCGCCGGAGCCGAAGGCCAGCATGCGGCGGCGCCAGCGCACCGGCACCGGCGGCGTCGGGAAGAAGAACCGCAGCATGTCGAAAATGTTCTTGAGGTCGTATTTCAGGCCGAGCTTGCTGACCATGAAGGCGACGACCCTGTCGCGATCCTCCGGCGCCAGTCCGCTCGCCCGGCAGATGCGGGTGTTGTAGGTGCGGTAGCGCGACAACGGCACGGCGACGCAGCCTTCGCCGAGCGTGACCTCGATCAGCCGCCGCCGCTCCGTTCCGTCTTCCGGTTCGGCCAGCGCGTCGCCGACATAGAAGGCCGCATGCGACCAGGTCGACTGGGTCAGGTACTTTATCGCCGCCGAGATCTTCTGGTTGCCCTCGATCAGCAGGATGTCGCCGGGCTCAAGCGTGCGGCGCAGCGTGTCGGCATCGGACGGCGTATAGGGTTCGTAGCCGGAAGATTCTTCCTGCAGCCGGCCGGCAAGCCAGCGGCCAAGTCGATCCAGAAGCGTGTCGACGGGCTCGGTCATGTCCTATGGCGATTAGCATAGGCAGACAGCCGGGCGCCAGCCGCATGTCGGTCAACTGGCGGTCGCATCTTCCGGCGGCGGAGCCAGATCGTCGCGCGCCTTGCGCGCCAGTTTGCGCGTCGAACGTTTGGGGCTGTCGCCGAACAGGCCGGCCGCCTCGGCCAGACAGCTCTTCTTCAGCTGCTTCTCCGACCGCTTCAAAAGCTTGCCCAGAAGCTTCGTGTCTTCGGGCGGTCCGAGCGGACGCTCATCGGCTTCGAGCAGGGCGCGCATCACCAGCACGTCATGCAGGTCGCCCAGCCGCTCGCCCAGTTCGTCGACCGCCTTGCGCCGGGCCTTGATCGGGGCCGGCCACAGCCTGCCGAGCAGCGACAGATGCATGCCGTGAGTCTTGGCCGCCTTGCGCAGATCGTGGAAGTCATTGGCTTCGCCGCGCGATCCGGCCTTGTCCAGCGCCTTCCTAGCACGGCGCAAGGTGATGCGGGCGCCTTCGGCAAGCACGTCCGCGGCCTGTTCCGGCTGATCGGGCAAGGCAAGGCTTTCGATCCGCTTGAGGCCGTCCTCGCAAGCGGCGGTCGCCGCTCCAATCGCCGCTTCGAGCCCGCTGCCTTCGTGCAATTCATGCTGACGCGCGATCAGGCTGTCGCGCACCGCACCCAGCCCATCGTCGGCGCTCTCCTTGGGAAAGCTTGCCGCCAGCCGGTCGATGGTCTCGATCAGCGCCGTCGCCTCGCGTGGACCGGCAAGCAGGCCGGCGACCTTGCGATAGCATTGGTTTTCAGTCTCGCAGAATGCTTCGTCACCGGAACGGACGAGACGCAACAAGGCACGCGCGCTCTTCAACCGCTTGCGACATTTGTGCAATGCCTGTTCCGGCCGGCTCCGCGCGGCGTCAAGGTGATGCAGCGCCCTGCCGATTTCCTCGGCAAGGATACGCCTGACCTCGCCGGTCAGCGGCAGGCGCGGATCGATGCGAAAGCTCATGCGGCGATCTCCGGTATCTCCCCGAGGGCGAGCGACGCGTTGTAGAATTTCTGCTCACCGGTGACTTCACGGCCGAGCCAGTCAGGCAGCATTTCGTCCGGCACGTCCTCCGGTGTCTCGAGTTCGGCGATCACAAGTCCCGCAAGCGGACCGCCAAAGACATCGACTTCGTAGAGATGGCCGCGATGCCTAACATGGTGACGTGTCTTCTCGATGACACGTCCGATGGCGAAATCCAGCATCTCCATCGCCTCCGACAGTGGGATCGAATATTCGAATTCGTCGCGCTCGCGCGCCTCGCTGCCGAATTTGAGCGTCAGCTTGGCGGAAGTGCCATCGCTGATGCGCACGCGCACGGTGCGCCCGGGGCCGGCAGCGAGATAGAACTGCAGGATGCGGATATCCGCCTCGGCCAGTTCTAGCCATGCGGTGCTGGAGACCAGGAATTTTCGTTCGACTTCCTTGCTCATGGCCGCGCACTAAAGCGGTTGCCGCCGCCCATGGCAAGACAATGACGTCCACAACTGGCGTTCGCAGTTTGACTTTAATCAATCGATTGATTAAAGTGCGTCGCCATGATCAAGCAACCCGATGCCAAAATCCTGCGCCGCGAAGCATCTCCTGCCGAGACGACACGAGCGGCCCTCGTCAAGGCGGCGCTTAAACTGTTCGGGCGGCGGGGTTTTGACGGCACTTCGACGCGCGAGATCGCGGCCGAGGCGCAAGCCAATATCGGTTCGATCGCCTACCATTTCGGCAGCAAGGAGGGCCTTCGTACTGCTGCCGCCGACTTCATTGTCGAGACCATCCAGAAGGTCGCCGGCCAGGCACTCGGCAATGCGCAGGCTCCCATGCCGGGCGGAGCGGGGGCGGCGCAGGCCCAACTATTCGCGGCGCTGGAACGGATGGTCGGCTTTGTCGTGGCCAGTCCGCAGGCCGGCGAGATCGTGCAGTTCGTTCTGCGCGAGCTTTCGCATCCGACGGCAGCCCTTGACCGCATCTATGATGGCGTCTTCGAGCCGACGCATCGCCGGATGTGCCAGCTCTGGGAACAGGCGACCGGCGAGCCGGCCGAAAGCGAGGCCACAAGGCTCATCGTGTTCACGCTGATCGGACAGGTCATCTATTTCCGCATCGGCCGCGAGGCGGTGATGCGCCGCATGGGCTGGAACGACATCGGCGCCGCCGAGGCCGCCAAGGTGGTGGCGGTCACATCGGGCAATCTCAAAGCCATACTGGCTGCCCGGAAGAGGCAAGGATGAAGGGGCAAAGACCATGAGCTTCCTGTGTGCGCTGCCGCTCGCCGCGCAGCTTTTCGGTGCCTGTGCCCCGGCTCCTCCGCTGGCCGTCGGCTATGTCGAGGGCGACTATGTGCTGCTGGCGCCGATCGAGGTGGCGCAGGTCGAGACGGTCACTGTGAAACGCGGCGACCGAGTGGTGCCCGGCACGACCGTGGTGACGCTGGAAAGTGCCGATATGAAGATCGCGGTGGCGCAGGCCAAGGCCGGGTTTGCCCAGGCGCAGGCGCAACTGGCCGACCTGCAGATCGGCAAGCGGCCGGAAGAGATCGCGGTGCTCAAGGCTCAGCTCGACATGGCCAGCGCCCAGGCCGCTGATGCCAAGCGCAAATACGACCGCGCCGCTGATCTGTTCAAGCGCGGCGCCGGCACGCAGGCCGATTTCGACACCGCGTCGGCGACGCTGGAGACGGCCAATGCACAGGTCGGCCAGGCCAGTGCCAATCTCGCTGTCGGCGGCCTGCCGGCGCGGCCGGAGACGATCAAGGCCGCCGACAATCAGGTCAAGCAGGCTCAGGCGACCTTGGAGCAGGCTGAGTGGCGGCTGTCGAAGCGGGTGCTGGCAGCCCCTTCGCCAGGCCGTGTCAACGATGTCATCCGCAATCCGGGCGACACGGCCGGTCCGACCGCTCCAGTCATTTCCATCCTGCCCGACGGCGCGGTGAAGCTCAGCGTCTATATCCCGGAGAGCGCCTTCGCCTCGATCAAGGTCGGTACCTTGCTCAGCGTCCGTTGCGACGGCTGCGGCCCGGATGTAAAGGCACGCGTCAGCTATGTCTCGCCCGATCCGGAATTCACCCCGCCGGTGATCTACTCCTTGGAGAACCGGCAGAAGCTGGTCTACCTCGTCGAGGCGCGGCCGGAGGGCGATGCCGGCCCGCTGCAGCCGGGCCAGATCGTCGATGTCGACCTGGCGGATGGCGCAAAATGAACGCAATCGACGTCCGTGGGCTGGTCAAACGTTTTGGCGGCAAGGCCGTCGTCGACCATGTCACGATGACGGTCGCCGAAGGCGAGATCGTGGGCTTTCTCGGACCCAACGGTTCGGGCAAGACCACCACTATCCGCATCATGTGCGGCCTGCTGACGCCTGACGAAGGCGAAGGCACGGTGCTGGGCTTCAACATCCGCACCGACAGCCTGCGCATCAAGCGCGAGGTCGGCTACATGACGCAGAAATTCTCGTTCTACGAGGATCTGACGATCGGCGAGAATCTCGAATTCGTGGCGCGGCTCTACAGGCTGAAGCCAGTCGAGGAACATGTCGCCAGGACGCTTGAAGACCTCGGCCTGGCGACGCGCCGCAACCAACTGGCAGGCACGTTGTCCGGCGGCTGGAAGCAGCGTCTGGCGCTCGCCGCCTGCATCATGCACCAGCCGAAATTGCTGCTGCTCGACGAGCCGACGGCTGGCGTCGATCCAAAAGCCCGGCGCGAGTTCTGGGACGAGATCCACCGGCTCGCCGCTGGCGGGCTGACCGTGTTGGTCTCCACCCACTATATGGACGAGGCCGAGCGCTGCCACCGCATCAGCTACATCTCCTACGGCAAGATGCTGGCCACCGGCACCGTCGCCGAAGTGGTCAGGAATGCCGGACTGACCACATTCGTCGTGCAGGGTCCGCAGCTCGACCAGGTGGCCGAAGCGCTACAAGGCCGCCCGGGTGTCGACCAGGTGGCGCCGTTCGGCGCGACACTGCATGTCGTCGGCTCCGACAAGAAGAAGCTTGAGGCGGCACTCGCCGATGTCGAAAGAGAGCACAAGGGCGTGAAAGTTTCGGCGGGTGAAACCAGTCTCGAGGATGTCTTCATCCAGTTCATGTCCGGCTCGAAGGACAACATGGCATGAATAACGTCTTTTCCGTCGCCCGGCTTGGCGCCCTGCTGATCAAGGAATTCATCCAGATGCGGCGCGACCGCATCACCTTTGCCATGATGCTCGGCGTGCCGCTGATGCAACTGGTGCTGTTCGGCTACGCCATCAACAATGATCCGAAAAGCCTGCCGGCAGCACTCGTGGCGACGAGCAGTGATCCCTACACGCGAGCCATGGTTTCGGCGCTGCAGACCACCGGCTACTACCGTTTCGACCACGTCTCGCAAAGTGCTGCCGATGCGGAATTCCTGATGTCGCGCGGCGATGTCGCCTTCGTCGTCACCATACCCGCCGACTTCGCCCGGCGGGTCGAGCGCGGCGACAGCCCGCAGATCCTGATAGAGGCCGACGCCACCGATCCGGCCGTAGCCAGCGGCGCCATCTCGACGCTCGGCACCGTCGCCAGCCAGGCCCTGCTTCGGGCGCGCGGCATGCAGGAGGCGGCCGCCGAGGCAGCGCTTGGCCAGCTCCAAGTGGTGGTGCACCGGCGCTACAATCCCGAAGGCATCTCGCAATACAACATCGTGCCCGGCCTGCTTGGCGTTATCCTGCAGATGACGATGGTGATGATGACCTCGATCGCGCTGACGCGCGAGACCGAGCGTGGCACGATGGAGAACCTTCTGGCGATGCCGTCGAGCCCGCTCGAGATCATGCTGGGCAAGGTACTGCCCTATCTGGCGGTCGGCGCCGTTCAGGTGGTGGTTGTGCTGGCGGCGGCGAAGCTCCTGTTCGCCATTCCGTTCACTGGCTCAATATCGCTGCTGCTCAGTGCCGTGCTGATCTTCGTGCTGGCGCTGGTGCTGCTCGGCTATACGATCTCGACCATCGCCCGTACGCAGATGCAGGCGCTGCAGCTCACCTTCTTCTTCTTCCTGCCGTCGATCATGTTGTCCGGCTTCATGTTTCCCTATCGCGGCATGCCGGGCTGGGCGCAGGTATTCGGCGAGATACTGCCGCTGACGCATTTCCTGCGCATCATCCGCGCGGTGATGCTGAAGGAAGCCGAACTGCCGGCGGTCGCAACGGAGATCGGCTGGCTGGTGATGTTCGTGGCATTGTTTGCCGGCGTAGCACTGGTGCGGTTCAGGCGAACGCTGGATTAGACGCCGCCCTGAGCGTCAGGGCGCCTTTGCAACGCAGAAGTCTTGGAAGCCGGCGGGTGTGAAGGATCGCTGCAGCTATCATTCTGCGCCGCTGCAATGCTTCGGAATCAGCTAGGCCGCCGCCATGATCCCGGCATACGTTCCGAAATCGACATTGCCGCCCGACAGCACCACGGCCACGCATTTGCCCGACAGGTCGATCTCGCCCGATGACAGTGCCGCCAGCGCTACGCAGCCGCCGGGCTCGACCACCAGCTTGAGATAGGCCATGGCGTCGCGCATCGCCTGTGCCGTCGCCTTGTCGGAGACAGCGATGCCGCCGGCGAGATTCCTGCGGTTGATCTCGAAGGTGATCAGGCCGGGCTCGGCGGTCAGGATGGCGTCGCAGATCGAGGCGTGGCCGGGCTCGTTCGAAACCCTGGTGCCGGCGGCCAGCGAGCGGCGGGTGTCATCGAAATGCTCGGGCTCCACCGCCCACACCGCGGTGCCGGGCGAGGCGTCCTTGACGGCAACGGAAATGCCGCTCGACAGGCCGCCACCGCCGCAGGGTACGACAACCGCGTCGAGGCTGACGCCAAGCGCTTTTGCCTGGCGCATCAATTCAAGGCCGATCGTGCCCTGGCCGGCAATGATGGCCGGGTCGTCGAAGGGCGGCACCAGCGCCATGCCCTCTTCGAGATAAGGGCGGATCACGGTCATGCGGTCGTCGCGAAAGCGGTCGAATGGTACCACCTCCGCCCCCATCTTGCGTACATTGGCGATCTTCATCGCCGGCGCGTCGGCCGGCATGGCGATGACCGCCTTGACGCCGAACATCGCCGCCGCCGCCGCGACGCCCTGCGCATGGTTACCCGACGAGAAGGCGACGACACCCCGGCTGCGTTCCTCTTCGCTGAGCGACGACAGCTTGTTGTAGGCGCCGCGGAACTTGAACGAGCCGGTGCGCTGCAGCGTCTCCGGCTTGAACAGGATGCGCGCGCCGAAGCGCTTGTTCAGCTCCTGCGATTCGATCAAGGGAGTTTCGACGATCAGACCGGAGAGAAGCGCGGCGGCGGCATGGATGTCGGCGATGCCGGGAGGGATCATGGTGGTCATGCGAGGTCCAGTGGAAGAGACGATGTCCTCGCATGATGCGCGCAAACAGATGTGGCGCACCAATGAAAAAATGTGACCGTTACAAAGTTTGGCGGGGCGACCGCCAACGTCACGGCGCTGTCCCGCCGACATCTGGCGGTCGAGCGCTCAGCCGGGGGCCCGCTGCCTACGGCAGCTCCCCGGTTCGAGCCCTTTGAAAGGTCCACCGGACCTTTCAATTCGCCTGCGGCGAACCGGGCTCTCACCCCAACAGCGTCCGCTGCCGCTTGCTCCCGCCCAGCTTGCGCCAGTTGTTGAACCGGTGCGTGGCAGCGGCGAATGAAATTTTCATCTGCTGGGCGACTGAATAGCGCGACTTGCCCTCGTCGAACATGCGGTAGCAGCACTCGACGCCTTCCTCGGTCAGTTTGCCGTCAGGCGCCTTGTTGTGCGGATTGGCGGGGTCGAATTTCTCAACCTGCTGCTCGACCAGGCCTTTCAGGCGCTGCAGATCGGTTTCGATGCTGGCGATGAGATCGAGAACTGGCTTGGGATCAAAGGGCTGCGGAGGCTGTTTTGCCGTCATCTGCGAATTCCTCGTTCTTGGCTTAGCCCGACTATATAGGTGAACATTCACTGATAATGAAGGCCTTGCCTCGTGCGGGGTTTCAACAATTCTTGACCGCCTGCAATTGACCGACGGCGCGTCAAACCCTAGTTTAGAATTGTTCTAAACTAGGGTGAATTTCTCATGCTTTCCCGCGTCTTCGGCTTCGGCCGCCGTCCCTTCGAATCGCTCTCCGAACAGGAAATCCTGGCGCTGGCCATTTCGTCCGAGGAGGATGACGGACGCATCTACCGCGCCTACGCCGACGGACTGGCTGAAACGTTCCCGCAATCGGCCAAAGTGTTCGAGGAGATGGCCGAGGAGGAGGATGGCCATCGCGACGCGCTGATCGAGCTTTTCCGCGAGCGGTTCGGCGAGCGCATTCCGCTGATCCGGCGCGAGCATGTGAAGGGTTATTACGAGCGCAAGCCCGACTGGCTGGTGAGACCCCTTGGCATCGAGCATGTGCGCAGCCAGGCCGAAGCGATGGAGCGGCAGGCCTATCTGTTCTATGTCGAGGCGGCCAAGCGCACCACCGACGCCTCGACCAGAAAGCTGCTCGGCGATCTGGCGATTGCCGAGCAGGGGCACGAAACGCTGGCGCAGCGTCTGGAGCAAAAGCACGTACCGGGCGAAGTGAAGGACGAAGAAGCCGCCGCCGAGCAGCGCCAGTTCATCCTCACCTATGTGCAGCCGGGGCTTGCCGGGCTGATGGACGGGTCGGTGTCGACGCTGGCGCCGATCTTCGCCGCCGCTTTCGCCACGCATGACACCTGGCAGACCTTTCTGGTCGGCCTTGCCGCCTCGATCGGCGCCGGCATTTCGATGGGCTTCACCGAAGTGGCTTCCGACGACGGCAAACTGTCGGGCCGTGGTTCGCCGGTAAAACGCGGCATCACCACCGGCGTCATGACATCGGCAGGTGGCCTTGGCCACGCATTGCCCTATCTCATCCCGCATTTCTGGACGGCGACAGGTGTCGCGGCAGTCGTGGTGTTCTTCGAACTGTGGGCGATTGCCTTCGTCCAGAACCGCTACATGCAGACGCCCTTCCTGCGTGCCGCCTTCCAGGTGGTGCTGGGCGGCGCCCTGGTGTTTGCGGCGGGTGTGCTGATCGGGAATGCTTGAGCGCGGTTCTCCCTTCTCCCTCAGGGGCGAAGATAGAACCCTCACCCATTCACCGCCCGACTGTCTGCCGGCGCCTCGTCCCGTTCCGTCAGCCCATAGTCGCGCACCACATGCGCGATGCGCAGACGGTAGCCGGCAAAGATGCCGCCGCGGCCGGCCTTCTGCGCCTGCCGGTGTTCGTCGGTGTTGCGCCAGGCCTTGACCGCCTCCTCGTCGCGCCAAAAGGACAGCGACAGGATACGGTTCGGGTCGACCAGACTCTGGAAGCGCTCGATGGAAAGAAAGCCGTCGATGCCGTCGAGCAGCGGCCGCAAGTCGGCGGCGATGCTCAGATAGGCGTCGCGCCTGCCCGCCGCCGGCTCGACCTCGAAAATGACGGCAATCACGGCAGCACCAGTTTCGCGTGCGGGCCTGACGCCAGTGTCAGGAACATGCGATCCTCCTTCACAATGAATCTTTCGCGCTTGGCGAACTCGTAGTTTGCCTTGCCGGCGGGATCGGCGGCAAGTCGGGCGCGATAGGCTTCGTAGGCTGCCAGGCTGTCGATGTTGTAGGCGGCGTAGGCGGTCGTGGCCGAGCCCTCATGCGGCGCGAAGTAGCCGATCAAATCGGCGCCGCAGCGCGGAATGGCCTGGCCCCAGTTGCGCGCATACTCCTCGAAGGCCGCCTTGCCGAACGGGTCGATCTCGTAGCGGATGAAGCAGGTGATGGTCATTGTGGTCTCCTTGGGTTTCTGCGTCGATAGTTCGAGCGGCGTCGAAACATTGTGTTGCCTGGCCCGCTAGGTCTGCCAGAACGATTTCGCGCATTCGCGGCGCACCTCTTCCGGTGTCAGGCCAAGGTCGCGCAGCAGATGATCGTCGATCTCGGCAAGGTCGAGACGCTGCAAATGGCGGTCATACCAGCGGGGCCAGCAGCCGCGTGCGCAGCCAGGTGACGAACGGAAACGATTGACGGCCGGGAAGCGGTGCTGAGGGGGGAAGCGGTTCGTGCGGGCATCGTCGTCTCCTTGATCTGGTCGGAGGATAGTGGTTATCTGACAGGAACGCTTCGATGAGGAACGAACTATGCGTGAAGGACCCGACATCGCCCGCGTCGCCAGCCTGGTCGGCGACCCGGCGCGGGCAAATATGCTGAATGCCCTGATGGGCGGCACCGCGCTGACGGCGAGCGAACTGGCGCTCGAGGCCGGCGTCTCGCTGCCGACCGCCAGCTCGCATCTGGGCAAACTGATGGAAGGCGGCCTGCTGACCGTGGCGAGCCAGGGCCGGCATCGCTATTACGGCCTCGCCGGTCCACAGGTGGCGGGCATGATCGAAGCCATCACCGGTGTCGCGGAGGCGGTCGGGCCGAAGCGTGTGCGGCCGGGTCCCCGCGACGGCGCCATGCGCGTGGCACGCGTCTGCTACGATCACCTCGCCGGCGAGCGGGCGGTGGCGATGCTCGAACGTCTTGTCGCCAGAAAAATTCTTCTGCGCGACGACAAGGAGATCAGGCTTGGGCCGGCGGCCGCGTCGCATTTCGCCGCCATCGGCATCGATGTCTACACCAAGCCGCGCAGGCCGGTGTGCCGCGCCTGCCTCGACTGGAGCGTGCGGCGCTCGCACCTCGCCGGCACGCTGGGTGCCGCCATTCTCGACAAGATACTTTTGGAGAAATGGGCACGCCGCGAAAAGGACAGCCGCGCGGTCATTTTCTCGCCGCCGGGCAAGCAGGCGTTTGAGAGGGTGTTTTTGACGTGACTGTGGCGGTGCCGGTTTCGCGATGTTGGCGGGACAGCACCCCCCTCTGGCCTGCCGGCCATCTCCCCCGCAAGGAGGGAGATTATTCGCTCCACCGCCTTCGCCAATCTCCAAAATTGTATGGTTGGGCGACACCTTGAAGCCGCCGATCTCCCCCCTTGCGGGGGAGATGTCCGGCAGGACAGAGGGGGGTGTGAAGGATCGCTACATCCGCAATTCGGCTGGCGTTGCATCCGAAGATGTCTCCCGCCTCCAATCACCCCCGCTTGAGCACCGTCCCCCGCCCGAAAAAGTCCGCCCACGGATCGGCCTGCGCCAGCTGCTTCAGCGTCGTCTTGTCGCCGATCGGAAAGGCGTTCGGCGCCAGTCCGGCCTCGATCTCGGCCCAGGTCACCGGCATCGACACAGTGGCGTTCTTCTTGGCGCGCGACGAATAGGGCGCGACTGTCGTCGATCCCCTGCCGTTACGAAGATAGTCGACGAAGATCTTTCCTGTGCGCGCCTTTTTCGACAGTGTCGCCGTGTAGCGGTCGGAGGCACCCTGTTCGAGCGCGCGGGCAAAATCATGGGCGAAGGTCTTCACCGCGTCCCAATCCGCCGATGGCTTTAGCGGCACCAGCACATGATAACCCTTGCCGCCTGAGGTCTTGACGAAATTCGGCAGCGACAACTCGTCGAGCTTGCCCCTGATATCGAGCGCCGCGGCGCGCACCGCCTTCACGTCGACGCCTTCATCGGGATCGAGATCGAAGATGATCTGGTCCGGCTGTTCAAGCTTGTCGATTGTGCAGCCCCAGATGTGGATCTCGACCACGCCGTACTGGACCAGTGCCGCAACGCCGTCGAAATCCCGGATGAACAGGATCTCCTCGCCGTCGGTCGGGTCCTTCATGCGGGCGATCTTGTCGCTCATGCCGGCCGAAGCATGTTTCTGGAAGAAGCGTTGCCCGCCGACGCCGTCCGGTGCGCGCACCAGGCTGAGCGGCCGGTTGACGACGAACTGCTGCATGCGCGGCCACACCTGCGCATAGTGGTCGAGCAGCGCTTGCTTGGATATTTTTTCGTCGGGCCACAGCAGCTTGTCGGGATGCGAGAGTTTGATCGTGGTCGTCATCGACCCGGAGGGTTTGGCCGCGCTGCCGGCCGCAGACCTAGCCTTGGCCGCGCCCTTGCCTGTCGATGCCTCGCCTGTCGACGCCTTCGGCTTTTCTTGCACGACTTCCTCCGCCGGCTTGTCCTCGCGCAGTCCCTGGAACGAGGCATGGCGTATTATACGGTCGGACGTCCAGCTGCGAAACTCCACTTCGCCGACAAGTTCCGGCTTGACCCACACCAATCCCTTGCCCTTCGGCACGGCGGCGGAGAAGGGTGAGGCAGTCGCCTTCAGCCGGTCCAGCTTTGCCTTTAGCTCATTGGCGCCCTTGCCGGAAAAGCCGGTGCCGACGCGTCCGGCATAATGCAGTTTGCCGCCCTCGTGGAAGCCGACGAGGATCGAGCGCAGTCCGCGTCCGGTCTTGTCCGACGGCAAATACCCTCCGATGACGAATTCCTGCCGCGCCGTGCATTTCGACTTCACCCAGGTGGGGCCGCGTCCACTGCGATAGGGCGCATCGGCGCGCTTGGAGACGACGCCTTCGAGCCCCATGCGGCAGACATGCTCCAGCATGATGTTGCCGGGTTCGGCGAAATGGTCGCTGAAACGAACTGCTGCATACTCCGGCTGCTTGCCGAGCAGGTCCCGCAGGGCCTGCTTGCGTTCGACCAATGGTTCGGCGCGCAGGTCTTTGCCGTCAAGGCGCATCGTGTCGAAGACATAGTAGAGGAAGCGATCCGTCCGCCTGGCTGAGAGATCGGCTTGCAGCAGCGCAAAGGACGAAACACCGCTGTCGGCCAGCACGACGATCTCGCCGTCGATGATGGCGTCGCTGCATTTCAGTCCGGCGAGTTCAGCGATGATCTCGTCGCCGAACTTTGCGGTCCAGTCGAGACCGGTGCGGGTCAGCAGCCGCACATCGGTGCCGGCGATCTGCGCCTGCATGCGATAACCATCGAACTTGACTTCGTGCAGCCAGTCCTTGCCCGGCGGCGCATCCCGCTCCAGCGTGGCCAGCTGCGGCTCGACGAAGTCGAGTTTCTTGCCCCCGGCCTTCGCCTTGCCGACGACCAGCTTGTTTGAATGCCAGACCTTTGGCTCCTGGCCTTTGGCGGTCTTGCCTTCGCCGACTTCTTCGATCGTCAGGCCCGACTTCACCGATTCCGGTGCCTCCTTGAGAATATCCTCGCCGGGGCGGGCCGCGGCATCGTCCGATTTGATCAACAGCCAGTTGTCGTGTTTTTCTCCCGCGCGTGGCTTCAGCCGCACCAGATGCCAAAGACCGTGCAGTTTGTGTCCCTTGAGCTCGAAGCTGATGTGGCCCTTCTTCATCGCCTTGGCCGGGTCGATCTCGGGGACCCAGGTGCCCTCGTCCCAGACGATGACCGAACCGCCGCCATATTCGCCCTTGGGTATTGTGCCTTCGAACGATGCATAGTCGATCGGATGATCCTCGACATGCACGGCCAGCCGCTTCTCATGCGGGTCGAGGCTCGGGCCGCGCGTCACCGCCCAGCTCCACAGCACGCCGGCATGTTCGAGGCGAAGGTCGTAATGCAGCCTTGTCGCGGCGTGCTTATGGATGACGAAGATACCGCCAGCCTTGGTTTTCTTGTCGCGAGAAACCTTGCCGGCCGGTTCAGCCGTCTTCTTGAAATCGCGCTTGGAATGATACTGTTCGAGGCTGGCCATCTCTTGATATCCTCAGGCTGACTTGGCGCCGGCCTTCGGGGCCCCGGCATCCGACTCTTTTCCATCAAGTCGAACGAAGGCTTGGGGATCGCTTGGCCGTGGGCCCAGCGACGGCCTCGGATGGCCTTTCGCGGCTGGGTGCGGCGCCATGATATCTTCCCTTCCAGAACCCGGATGAAGATGAACGGGCAGAGGCCGCTCCAGTTCCGCCATGCGCGACGTCGACGGCGCGAAGGCCGCTTTCCGGGATGGTCGCGCCAGCACGGAAATTTCCCAGGCGCGGCAAAAGCTGAAACAGAATCGCGCGCAGGCGGCATTCGAACGAAACATATGTGATGCAAAAGTCACATTGGTCGGAATGCCGACCAACTGCACGGAAAGACCCCGAATCAGCCGCATTCCAGCCACGAAGCAAGGCCTTCTCGACCAGATATTAACATCACGTTCACCGACTATTCACCCCTCGACGCTATGATGACCGCAATTCGGAAGGGACATCCGAAAACGGGACAGGGACCAGGTAAATGAACTTCCTCGCGCACCTCATCGGCTATGCCGCCGTCATCCGCGAATTCGTCGCGCCGACCTATCGGCCCGAGCGCTATTACATGCGCGGCCCCGGCCCGGCCTGCGCCCGTCGCGGCAACTCGCTGGGCGCGCACTGATCATGACTTTCGAGAGCCGCCACGACAGCCGGATCTGCAGGCCCGCCGCCTCAACCCGCGCCACCACCTATCGCGCCGAGCGTCCCGCTCTCGCCGACAGGCGGCGTGCGACATCGCCACGGCTTTGATGCCGCCTCCGGCTGGCTTAGTGTCATAGGGCACAAGCAGCCGAGGCCTGCGTGACCGACCTTCCCAAGTCAAGCAGTCCCTCCAAAACATCCTTCGATGCACGCCATCCGCTGATCGTCTTCGATGGCGTCTGCGTGCTGTGCTCCGGCTTCGTGCGCATGGTGGTCAGGCTCGACCGCCAAAGCCGTTTCCGCTTCGCCACCGCGCAGTCGCCGTTTGGCGAAGCGCTGTTCAGGAAGCACGGGCTGCGCACGGACTCCTACGAAACCAATCTGGTCCTGATCGACGGCATCGCCTTCACGCGGCTCGACAGCTTCGTTGCCGTCATGTCGGAACTCGGCTGGCCCTGGCGGGCGATGAACGCTTTGCTGTTGCTGCCGCGCCCGCTGCGAAACTGGCTCTACGATTGCATCGCCAGGAATCGCTACACCCTGTTCGGCAGGAAGGACAGTTGCGAGATACCCGCACCCGAGCTGCGGGGACGAATGATTGGCTAGGGGGTCAGGTCGGCAGGAGATTTCACGAGGCCGTCGAAAACGGCCGCTTCCACTTCCATGTCGAGATTTCCCATCCGCTCACCGGCCTGATCGTGCGCTATCGGGCTGGCTCGTGCCGTCCGACCCGCATGGTTCCAGCACAATGGAGGCACCAGCCACCTTGCCGAGTTCACGGCAGCCTTGAACCGTGCACAGCATCCAGCCGTCGCCGGTCTCGCCGGAGGCGGCGAGCACGAGGCGTCGCTGTGGGCCTACATCAGGCGCATAGACCCACCAGCCGTCGCGCAGCACCGCGCCTTCCGGCGGCTCCATGCCCGCGCCCGAGCCCTTGATCCGCGCCTCGACCACTTGCAGGCCGGAAGGCGTCACCTTCCAGCCCTCCTCCCAGCGCGTCCGTTCAACCGAATGCATCCAGGACAGCGTGAAGGCGGCAACCGAGAGCGTCACCGTCTTGCCGGCGGCCAGGATGCACAGGCTCATGCGGTGGCCGGCCGCGCCCGCCACCAGTGCCAGCCGGTCCAGGCAAGCGCCAGCGCCCAGCCCGCTTCGTCGGTGAGGGGAACCGCAGCGACCAGAAGCACGCCGGCGGCGAAGGCGACAAGACGCTCCCACCATGCCATGCGCCTGACGAGGAAGCCCACCGCGGCAGCGCCCCACAGCACGATGCCCATGCACGCCTTGGCGACGATGTAGGCGACCTCGACGGGATAGCCGAACTGGGCGGAGATCGGACCGGCGTCCTGCAGCATCAGCGCCGGCGTGTAGACCGCCATGAACGGCACGACGAAGCCGGCGATGGCCAGCTTGGTCGCCTGGATGCCGATCTTGAGGCCGCTTTCCTTGGCCATGGGGGCGGCGGCGAACGCGGCCAGCGCCACCGGTGGCGTCAGGTCCGCCATGATGCCGAAATAGAAGACGAACATGTGGCTGACCAGCAGCGGCACGCCGAGCGACAGCAGCGCCGGCCCGGCCAGCGACGAAGTGATGATGTAGTTGGGAATGGTCGGGATGCCCATGCCGAGCACCAGGCAGGTGACCATGGTCAGCACCAGCGACAGGAACAAATTGTTCTCGCCGATCGAGATGATCCAGCCGATGAAGGTCGACGCGATGCCGGTCAGCGTCAGCGTGCCGATGACGATGCCGACGATGGCACAGGCAATGCCGACCGGCAGCGCGTTCTTGGCACCTTCGGCGAGCGAGTCGACGCAGATCCGCAGTGTCTCGCGCCCGCCCCTGAAGGTGAAGCAGGCGACGATCAGCGCGGCGATGACGAGGCCGAGGAGGTTGACGCCGAACTTCATGAACGAAGCCGCGGCGAGCCCGAGCGCCAGCCAGAAGACGATGCGGAAGGCGAGCGGCCCGATCGCTGCCGCCAGCGGCGTACCGAGGATGAGCACGATGGTCAGCGCCAGGCCCATCGTGCCGGCGAAGATCGGCGTATAGCCGGCGAACAAAAGATAGATGAGGGCCGCCAGCGGCAGCACCAGCGGCCAGTGCTGTCGCACCGCGTCCCATGGATTGGGCAAATCAGCCTTTGCCATGCCGTGCAGGCCGGCCTTGCCGGCCTCCAGATGCACCTGCCAGAAGCAGGCGCCGAAATAGAGCAGCGCCGGGATGATCGCTGCCTTGACCACTTCGGCATAGGGCACGTTCAGCGTCTCGGCCATGATGAAGGCGACCGCGCCCATCACCGGCGGCATGATCTGGCCGCCCATCGAGGAGGTTGCCTCGACGGCGCCGGCAAAAGCCGCGCGGAAGCCGAAGCGCTTCATCAGGGGGATGGTGAACTGGCCGCTGGCCACCACATTGGCGACGCCCGAGCCGGAAATGGTGCCCATCAGTGCCGACGACAGCACGCATACCTGCGCCGGGCCGCCGCGCCAGGTGCCGACAAGACCGAGCGCGAAATCGTTGAACAGCGCGATCATGACGGCGCGTTCGAGAAAGGCGGCGAAGACGACGAAGATGAAGATGTAGGCGGCTGAAACATAGATCGGCGTGCCGTAGATGCCTTCGGTGCCGTAGGCAAAGGTGTCGACGAGCTGGGCGAAATCATAGCCGCGATGGATGAGCGGCGGCGGCAGATGGTTGCCGACGAAGCAATAGGCGAGGAAGATGAAGGCGATGACCGCCAGCGGCAGCCCCATCAGCCGCCTGGCGGCCTCGAAGACCAGCACCACCAGCACTGCGCCGACGATCAGGTCCGGCGTGGTCAGGAAGCCGGAGCGGCGGATGAGGTCGGTATAGAACACCCAATTGTAGAGTCCGGTGCCGAAGCCGAGCACGCCGAGCGTCCAGAACACGGCTTTCGCCGGCACGCTTCTGGCGCGCAGATTGGCGATCAGGCCGAAGCCGAGCAGCAGCAGGAAGCCGACATGCATGGCTCGCACCACCTGGCTCGGAATGCTGCCATAGGCGGCGATGTAGATCTGGAAGACGGAGAAAGCGACGGCGATGAGAAAGGCGGCCTTGCCGGCCATGCCGTCGCCGAAGCCCGGCGGCAGGCCTTCGACCTGCTCTTCGGCGATGGGGAGATGGAAGGTGGCGGATTTGCCGTCGGTTGTCGTTGCTTCGCTCATCCATCGGTCTCCAAAAGGAGCGAATTGTAGCGCGAGGGCGGCCCCCCGCACAGCCGGACGGCAAGGGGCGGGCGCGCGGAGGAACAGAAGAGATTTACAACCCCCCAAAAAACACCCAGAGAAACCAGATAATTTCACCCCACCGCGCCCGCAGAGATT